>NZ_BAABMI010000033.1:0-73335 GCF_054785195.1 Secundilactobacillus muriivasis
AGGTTTCATAACTACTTTATCAAAAAGTAGCGATAAAATACCGTCGTATTTTATCTGACTTTATCTTAGTATGATTTGGGAAAGTGTTTTCGGTCCACTTTTTCCAAAATGCTATCCGGCGTTTTGATCCGGTGTTGCATACTATCCACTAAATCGTAGTCGTTTTTCAGTTTAAATTCCCGGTTCAAAAAATTGAGCTTGTCCATGACGAAATCCATGGCAGTTCGGTAGCGAATCATAAAAGCTTCCGCTAATTTCATTGAATCAGAGATCGTTCGTTGGTCGACTAAGTCCTCGTAGAAGGCTTGATTATTCATCGTCTAAATTCCTCTTTTTTCAGGTTAACAGCTTACACCTATTATACGACATCCAGCATTTGCCACGCATGATAATTATCTGTGAGACTTGTTTCCGGATAACCCGCAATACGCTATAATAAAGCCAGCGTTAGTTACCGAGTGGGCGGTAATACCCGATTTCGGACTAATTTTTAGGGGAGGAATTTTAATTTGGCACCACAATACGTAACGATCCTAAAATTCACCTGGGTCGCGGCCACCGTTTTCTTGCTGATTTTTCTGGCGAGTTATCTGAGGGATCGCACCAAGTTGCGTAACGGGATCTGGTTTAACCTATTTTTCTATACTTTTTGGGCTGACGTTGGCGCAACGATTCTGGTATCGGGCATCAACGGCCTGATTTATCCAGTTGGCTTTTTATTTTTGTTTCTGCTATTTTGTATCGGCATGTTGTTTGCCTTTCAATCCGTTTTACTATTGTGGAATGCGGCCATTGTTTGGCGCCGAGAGAGTCATTCATTGGCAAACATGCTGACGCTGTATTTAGGCGTTGCCATTATCATCATGCCGTTTATCGCGCAGGCGATTCAGAACCACTTACCGCTATTCTGGTCAACCCTGTTCATTTCGTTTCCCACGTTGTGCATCGCGTACGCCGTTTTCTGGTTCTATAACTATTTGACGGTCTTAGTGCTCTATCAACTGTACTGGCCACGTCACAACAAAGATTTCATCATTGTTTTGGGTGCTGGTTTGATGGACGGCGATAAAGTTACGCCGCTGCTTGCCCAGCGAATTGACCGGGGCATTCATTTTTACCAAATTCAGAAAAAACGGACCGGCAAAGCGCCTAAAATGATTCTTTCTGGCGGTCAGGGTGGCGATGAAACCATTCCTGAAGGCGAAGCGATGCGCCGTTACGCCATTGCTCACGATGTTGACGTCAACGATGCGATTGCGGAGACTGAATCCCGCACGACGTTGGAGAACATGTCATTTTCTAAGAAGATTATCGACAGCTTCAAGTTGAGTAAGCCAAAAGTGATCTTCGTCAGCAACAACTACCACACGTTTAGAGCGGCAATTTTCGCCAAGACGGTGGGCTTAAAGGCAGCCGGAATCGGATCACGGACAGCACGGTTCTTCTTACCAAATGCCGTGGTGCGTGAGTACATCGCCATTGTCATGCGGCAGAAGCGGCTTCATACGATTATGCTGGGACTGATTTTTGTCTTTTCGCTGTTTTGGAGCGTTTTGTCGGCGCATCCGGAATGGATTGCTGGCGTGGTGCGGAGTTTTCAGCATTTTATTAATTCGATTTAGTTTTGAGCGTTAAAAAACGTCATGGGTTCTGAGTGGTTGTCAGAGCACATGGCGTTTTTTTGATGGTTGATTGTTCTGGTTGATTGGGTGGTGATGGTGGGGAGGTGTTTGCGGGAACTGCGCCAAAGATAGGTTTTTCCTATCGTAGAGTGGTTGATGGCGACGTGTGTTGAGGCGGCGTTTGTTTCGGCGTTATTGAGGATGGGGCGTTCCGGAATTTAGTTATTATGAAGTGGCTATTATGGAACTGGTTGCCTTTGCCGCGCCGAAACTCGTTCGGAGAAGCAGAAGGTTATGTGTAAGGTGGCCCAAGTAAAACTGCCCAAAACCCGGGCAGTTTCACTTGGGCCACCTTACACGCCACCTTCTAACCGCTTCTCCTCACGCTCTAAAACTTAATCCGCTTCCCCAACGCATAAATCAAAACCCCACCAATCGACATCGACAACAACTCGCCCAAACCAATCGTCAGCCAGCTCCAGAAGAATGGCAGGTTTGAGATCCAGTGAAGTTCGGCTGCAATGGTCAACATGGATAGTGAGACGATGATATCGGTCACGAGGAATTTGACCCGCATATCCGGGATACGTTTCGTGACCCAGCGAACTAGGATGAGGACCAGTAACGTTGAGAGGGTGCCAATTGGCACGTCCAGTGTCCAGGTTGGTGACGTGAAATTAGCTAAAAACACACCAAGGGTCACGCCCCAGATATACCGCTTGTTATAGAGCGCCAGATAGTTAAACATCTCGGCGATCCGAATCTGGACCACCCCAAAACTAATGGGGGCCAGAATGATGGTGATCGCGATGTAAAGTGCAGCGACCACGGCGGTTTTAGCGATACTCTGAGTTGAGAGACTTGATGTGTTTGCAGAATTCTTCATAATTTCTCCTTTATAACCAATATAGTGGTTAGTGATATACCCCGGCCAAAGGATTGAAGTGTCGGGGATGAAACGAATTGAAAAACATCAGCCACTAGTTTAGCACGTTTGGAAACTGATGCCAAATGCAGTTTAAGCTATCGGGCTAACCAGCCACCATCAATTGGCAACGTGGTGCCGTGAATGTAACTGGCCTGCTCACTAGCAACAAATAACGTGAGGTTGGCGACTTCTTCAGCAGAAGCCCACCGCTTAGCAGGTGTTTGATCAGCCACCCACTTAGCCATGTGACCGTCACCAGCGAAGTCAGCGGCGTTCATTGGCGTGTCGATGGCACCGGGCGCAATGCAGTTAGCGCGGATGCCTTCAGCAGCGTAGTCGATATCGAGTTGTTTCGTCAAACCAATGATGGCATGTTTGGCAGCCGTGTAGGCGATCCCACCACCACCGGCAACGAGACCGGCAATCGACGCCATGTTGACGAAGACGCCGTGTTTTTGGGCGAGAAAGGTGGGAAGGGCGGCTTTGACGAACAGAAACTGACTGTTGAGGTCAACGTTTAAGATGTGTTGCCACTGGTCAAAGCTGGTGTCCATCGCAGGGCTGTACCCGTCAAGAATGCCCGCGGTATTGCAGACGATGTCGAGACGGTTAGTGGCGGATAGCGCTAACGCAACAGCTTGTTCAGCAGTTTGAGGTCGGCTAACGTCACCAATCAACGGATGGAGTCGCTCGCTATCGGCCGTTGTGACGGTTTGTTGAAGCCCCGCCATGTCTTGGTCGACTGCGATAACGTTAGCGCCAGCCTTAATAAAACCGAGCGCTTGCGCTGCACCGATGCCAGAGGCCGCCCCAGTAACGATAACTGTTTGACCATCGAATTGACCAGCCATTAATCGGTCACCAGTTCCCAGTCGGTTGCCAAAATGTCGCAGTCAGTAGGTGACCAAGCACTGTAAGCTTCGTCAGCTGTCTTAATCAGGAAGTAAGGATTCAAGGCATCACCGTTAAAAGTACCAGCAGGCTGAAGTTCGATAAAGAGCTCAGTTCCTTCCCAACCGGTCCGAACCGCACGTTCGCCGTTTTTAATGTGGGGTAAAATTGCTTCAAATGTCATGTGGAATGACCTCCTTGAGTTGTTTGGTTTAGTGTAACATAACAGAGTGCGGAATGGGGCGGTTAAAGAGTGGTGTGTAAGCCAAGCAAGCTGAAATCCCCGGGTCTGGGATTTTAGCTTGCTTGGCTTACATGCAACTCTTTGCCCCATGGAGCACGTTTAGTCTCGAGGACAGTGAACAGCAGGAAATCAAAAGAAACGAGGCAAAGGCAATCCCATTTTAATTCCGGAACGCTCAACCACCTCCCACTACCAAAACATAAAGAATCCCCAACAATTCCCTAACCCCAGTTGTATTTTCCCAATAACGCGCCTATCATTAAAATTAAGTGAAAGAAAATACAACTTTAAAAAAGTGAAAAAATCAACAAGCAAACGGAGGACCTGCCATGGATCTAAAACAACTCAACCCAGAAATTATCGATGTTCAACCCTCAGCCCTACGCCAATTTGACCATCAAATTAGTCAGTATCCGGGAATCGTTAAGCTCACGTTAGGTGAACCCGACTTCAACGTACCAGAGCACATTAAGCAGGCTGCAATTCAGTCGATCAATGATAACCAATCCCACTATACTTACTACTGGGGGATTCAAGAACTTCGCGATGCGGCGTCAATTTACTACCGTGAAAAGTTTGGTTACAACTATTCGGCAGATCAGATCCTCTGTACGGTTGGTGCCACGGAAGGGTTAGCCGCTACCTTTAAGACGTTATTTAACCCGGGTGACGGGGTGATCATTACCGGACCCGCTTATCCAATTTACAAGACGTTAGCCAATGTGAATGGCTTAACAACGATTATGGTGGATACCAGTGATTCTAACTTTGTGTTAACTCCTGAACAAGTTGAGACGGCGATTGCGGCCCATCCCGACGTGACGGTTCGCGGGGTCGTGATTACGGACCCATGTAATCCTACCGGTGTTGTTTATACCGAAGACCAACTCAAGGCGCTAGTGCCAACTTTGAAGAACCGTGAGTTGTGGATCATTAGCGATGAAATTTACGGCGAATTGACCTACGGCGTGAAGCACTACTCCCTGTCGACGTGGCTTCCAGATCAAACCATCATTATCAACGGGTTATCTAAATCCCATGCTATGACTGGCTGGCGAATCGGCTTTGCCTTTGGGCCAACTGGGGTGATCGATGAAATTGCGAAAGCCCATCAGTTCCAAGTCACCACACCAACCTCGATCGTTCAATACGCGGCGGTTGAAGCACTGACCCACGGCCAAGATGATGCCGCTCAGATGCGGGCGATTTATCAAAAACGCTGTGATTACTTGAAGCAGGAGTTGACTAAGCTCGGCTTTGAGATGGTTGAACCTGACGGCGCCTTCTACATTTTCGCCAAGATTCCAGAAGCTTGTCACCAGACCAGCACGCAGTTTGCGGATCGGTTAGCGGCGGACTATCACGTTGGGATTATGCCAGGAAAGCCGTTTGGCGATGACCGTTACTTACGGATCAGCTACGCCTCGAGCGATGAGAATATTCGGACGGCTGTGAGCGCGTTGGGCAAGTTGTTGCAGGATTTAACGAAATAATTTTAGTGTAAAATAAAAAATACCTGAAAATCCAATCTGGATTCTCGGGTATTTTTGCTTGATGGCTGGTCGGAATAATAATCACTGAAATAGTAAGCTGAAGGCGCCGATCAAAGCGCCGGTTACCATAGCGGTCAGTCGAAGTTTGCGATCAAAGTTCACGCCAACATCTCCTTAAATTATGTATACGCTGGTTAGCATACAACGATAAGTTGATAAATTCAAGGGTGAAACGTTCGATAATAGCCATGAAATTAAACTTAAATTAGGATAAATAGTCGCCTAAATCAGTGGGCTTAGCTAACGTTTCCTGTTAGAATGAACTTATTGAGACGACTTAACGTCAATTGAAACGGGGGAATTAACGTGATTGCAGGAATTATTGTTGCCGTGATCGTTGTGATTTTGGTGATTGCTTACATTAGCGCGTATAACGGCTTGATCAAGGGCCGGACCTACGTCCAAGAGTCTTGGAGCCAAATCGACGTACAACTTAAGCGGCGAAACGACTTGATCCCAAACCTGATTGAAACGGTGAAGGGCTACAGTCATTACGAACAAAGTACGTTGGAAAAGGTGGTTGGCTTACGGAACCAAATGGCCAATGTGCCAGCTGGCGACCACCAAGCGGCCATGGAAGTGTCCGACCAACTGAGTGCTTCTTTGAAGAGCATTTTTGCGGTGGCCGAAGCTTATCCAGATTTGAAGGCGGACAGCGAGTACACCAAGTTAATGGAAGAACTGACCAACACTGAAAACAAGATTGCCTACTCTCGGCAACTGTATAACTCAAGTGTGGCCAGCTTTAACCTGAAGATTCAATCATTTCCAAGTAACATCGTGGCATCGATCCACCACTTCAAGTTGAGCGACTACCTTGAGGTGCCTGAAGAAGAAAAGGCAGCTCCAAAGGTTTCCTTTGATAAATAAGCGAGGATGATGCGGCGTGCTATACGAACAAATTGCACAAAATAAACGGCGGACGGTCTACGTCATGGTCGGGTTCGTGTTACTGTTGCTGGTGATTGGGAGTGCCATTGGCTACGTCTTTTGGGATAGCCTGATTGCCGGAGCCGTTATGGCACTGGTGTTTGCGGCGATTTACTGTGGCATCATGATCAGTAATTCTACCAACGTGGTCATGCAAATGAACCACGGCCACGAGATCACCAGTGCGGAACAGGCGCCGGAACTCTGGCACGTGGTGGAAGACATGGCGTTGGTGGCGAAAGTCCCAATGCCGCGAGTCTTTATCATTGATGATCCCAGTCCCAACGCATTTGCAACGGGGAACAACCCGGAACACGCTGCGGTGGCGGCTACCAGTGGGATCCTTGAACGGCTTAACCGTGAAGAACTTGAAGGCGTGATGGCCCACGAAATGACCCACGTGCGAAACTACGATATTCGGCTACAAACGATTGCCTTAGCGTTAGCGGCCGCAATTAGTATGATGGTGAACTTCGTGACCCACTATTTCTGGTGGGGTGGCGGTCGCCGACGAGATAACGATAACGAGGGTGGCGGCTGGTTACAGGTCGTGATGCTGGTGATTTCGATTCTAGCAGTGATCTTAGGCCCGTTAGCCGCCACGATTGCCCAACTAGCACTGTCGCGTAACCGTGAGTATTTGGCGGATGCCGGTGCGGTTGAACTGACACGGAATCCCCATGGGTTGATCTCTGCGCTGGAGAAGATTTCAGTTGCGGATCCTATGAAGGCACCGGATGCTAGTAGCGCAGCGCTTTACATTGCCGATCCGTTTAAGAAGAAACGCAGCTTTGCCCACCTGTTTGACACCCATCCACCAATGGCGGATCGGATCGACCGGTTGGAACATATGTAGTGGAAAAGACGACTACCAGTTTTGGTGGTCGTCTTTTTGGTTGCCCGTTAATCATGAATAAGCTTGTGGCCACAACCGGTTAGTATTTCGCCCGTAATCTCGTTTTCGCCCCCGAACTGCGATAAAATAGAACCGAATAGGAGGGGGTCATGTGAAACAGCAGTCAACGCTTCAAACGGTGGCTTGGGTGATCTGGGGAATTTCGTTACTTGGCGTTCTCTGGGGATTCTTAGGTGCTAGTTGGAGGCATACCGGTATGATGATGGGGATGCGGCACTATGGCATGGGCATGATGGGCAGTCATTCGTACTGGCCAGTTGGCTTCAGCATGGTGTTAGCAAGTTTTTGGAACGTTTGGAAACTGGTGTTGTTAGTCATCGCTTTTGTGGCAACTTGGCGGTTAACGCCAGTTCGCACGGCCACGATGCCAATCGTATTCCTGGTGTTGGCCTTCTTAGGGAGTCCGCTCTACGCAGTCCCGGGAATCTGGGGTCTGGTGGTGTATTTTCAACAATCAAACCTACCCAAAAGATGAAAAATCCAGCAATCAACGCGGTTTTGGTGAACTAGGGCTTTAAACCCCGGCGAGAACATGCTAAATTAAGATTAGAACATTAAAATTTAAGGAGTGTTGCGGCATGACACGAAAAATTGGCATTATCGGAATCGGAAACGTTGGGGCAGCGATTGCCCACCACGTTGTAGTTGACGGCTATGCGGACGAGTTAGTTCTCATTGATACGCGGGAAGAAAAGGTGAACGCGGATGCACTTGATTTTCAAGATGCCATGCCAAACCTCCCACACCACACGAAAATCACGGTGAACGATTACGATGCGTTGAAGGATGCAGACTTAGTGGTTTCATCAGTCGGTAACATTGCGTTACAATTAACGACGACTAATGACCGGTTCGTGGAATTTCCATTTACCAGCAAGGCAGCTCAGGACGTAGCGGGTAAGATCAAAGCGTCTGGGTTCCACGGCATCTTAGTAGTCATCACGAACCCAGTGGATGTGATCACGTCAATTTACCAGAAAATCACTGGTTTACCTAAGAACCACGTCATTGGTACCGGGACGTTATTGGACTCTGCCCGGATGAAACGAGCGGTCGCCAATGAATTAAAGATTGACGCGCGCTCCGTAAACGGGTATAACTTGGGAGAGCACGGTAATTCTCAATTTACGGCTTGGTCCACGGTTCGCGTGTTGGGTCGGCCAATCACCGAGATTGCGGCTGACAAGGGCTTGGACCTAGAAGCGCTTGATCAAGAAGCGCGGGCTGGTGGTTACACGGTCTTTAACGGCAAACATTATACCAACTACGCGATTGCTTCGGCGGCGGTTCGGTTGATCAACGTCATCCTCAGTGGTGCCGCAACTGAATTGCCGGTATCAAACTACCGCAAAGAATACGATGCTTACCTGTCTTACCCAGCAATCGTTGGCCAAGATGGGATTCAAGAACAGATCCAACTTGATCTGACCGAAGAAGAATTGAAGAAGTTACAGGTTTCGGCGGACTTCATTCAACAAAAGTTTGCTGAAAGCCAAAAAAACAGTTAAATTAAAATTGAAAAGGCCTTTTGCCGAACGCGGGAATTTTGCTAACGTTTGACGAAGGGTTTTTGTACGCTATGGGGAATGTTCACTATTGAACGATAGCGACGCCGTGACGGGGGCTGACTCCGCCGTACATAGTCTCAAATTGACCATACTCTATCTGAAAGGAAATGATTTCATGACAGCATCAAAAACGCTCTTATCACCAACAACGCTTTATCAACATGGCACGCTCGCCTTACTCGTACCGGGGTTACTTGCCGGCACCATTACCATGGGCGAACTGTTGAAGCACGGTGATACCGGCATTGGAACCGGGGAAGGCCTTGATGGTGAATTGATCATTTTGGACGGCGTACCCTATCAAGTGACAAGTGACGGCAAAGTGACCGTTGTCGATGACGACTTTACGATGCCCTTTGTGACGGTCCACCAAGCGGCCTTTAAAAAACTAGTGAACGTCAGTGATACCAACCAATTTATGCTAGAACAACAGGTTTTACAGGAGGCGGCTGCGCAAAATACCTTCTTCTCGATCGAAGTCACTGGCACGTTTACCCACGTGAAGACGCGGGCGGTCGAAAAATCAGTCGAACCCTACCACACACTGGCCCAAACAGCACGGAATCAAGGGTTATTTGAAAAGGACGATGTCCGCGGCACCTTAGTCAGCTACTACTCACCAGAAATTTTCGACGGTGCAGCGGTAGGCGGATTCCACCACCACTTCATCTCAGACGACCACGATTTCGGTGGCCACGTGTTAAGCTTCCACGTCGATCAAGCAACAGTGGGGTTACAGGTGTTTGATACGCTGGAACAACACTTACCGACTAAGAACAAACCGTATATGGATCATGATTTTTCGGATGATCAGATTACGGAGACGATTAGGGCGGCGGAAAAATAAGAGTGCGAAGCAAAGCGGTTAAAGAGTGGAGTACAACGGCACCCAAGCAATATTGACTGGTTTTTGGCCAATATTGCTTGGGTGCCGTTGTATGCAACTTTTTGCTTTGCTTGGCACGTTTCGGCGCGGTAGCCAGAACGAAATAACGCTGACAAGCTTCTTGATTGAACTAGACTTTGGGAAAGCAAAAGTTTGAACTGAGCCGAAAATAAAGTAATAGTAGTGAGCGTCGCCCAAAGCATTCAGTATCAGTAATCAGCACTTCCTGGGCTTTGGGGTTATGTTGGTGAGGCCTTATGCTCCAGCTTCTGGTTTGTGGCGCACGTTTCGGCGTGGTGGCCAGAACGGAACAACGCCGACAAGCTTCTTAATTGAACTGACTTTGGGAAAGCAAAAGTTTGAACTGAGCCGAAAATAAGGTAATAGTAGTGAGCGTCGCCCAAAGCATTCAGTATCAGTAATCAGCACTTCCTAGGCTTTGGGGTTATGTTGGTGAGGCCTTATGTGCAAGCTTCTGGTTTGTGGCGCACGTTTCGGCGTGGTGGCCAGAACGGAATAACGCTGACAAGCTTCTTGATTGAACTGACTTTGGGAAAGCAAAAGTCTAAACTGAGCCGAAAATAAGGTAATAGTAGTGAGCGTCGCCAGTCAGCCGTGTTAACAGTAATGATTGAAGCAAAGAAACCACAATAAACCACATTCCCAAACAACTGAATAACCAACCGAAAACCGGCCACCGCAACCAGCCTTGCGAATGACCGTTTTTCGCGTTTAAATAGGGATTAGTAGGGGAATTGATGTCAGCTAAAGGTAATTGATTTGGGATGAAAATGTGTGTTGCTGTTCCCAAACTAAAAATGGATTCTTTATTGAGTTTGTTGAGTGGTACTGGCGATGCGCGTTGCTACTACTGATTTTCGGCGCCACGTTAACTGTTAATTGGCAATAATTGGGCACATTAAGAAGCCTGCTTACGCTACTGGTTTTAGGCCTCCGCGCCGAAACGAGTTCCGAAGGGCAGAGCGCTGCATGTAAGGTGGAGCAAGTAAACCTCCCCAAAACCCGGGGAGCTTCACTTGCTCCACCTTACATACTGCTCTCTAACCGCCCTTCTCCACTCTCTGCTGGACTTCCCCCAAAAACAACTGTTATACTATTCTTTATGCGCAATTTACGAACAAAAAATTAATCAACCAAACAAAGGGAGGAACCGTTCATGTCAGCCAAAGTCAAACGCGCCATTTTTATTTTAATTCTCAGTGAGTTTCTGGTTTGTCTGGGAATCGGTCTCGTTATTCCGGTGATGCCGTTCTTGAAGACCGAACTGCACTTATCCGCATTGGATATGGGAATCATGACGTCGCTGTTTGCGTTGGCGCAGTTCGTGGCTTCTCCCATTGTGGGTCGAATCTCGGATAAGGTGGGGCGCAAACCAATTTTAGCGATTGGTTTGGCGCTCTACATGGTGTCGGAATTTGTCTTTGCCGTGACGAACTACCTATGGGTATTTAACATCTCACGGATCATTGGTGGGATTTCCGCTGCTATGGTGACGCCCACTGGGATGGCGTTGGCGGCTGATATTACGACCAAGCGGCAACGGGCGAAGGTGATTGGCTGGCTCTCGGCGGCATTTAGTGGTGGCTTGATCCTTGGCCCCGGCGTTGGTGGGATTCTTGCCGGCATCGACTACAAGGCACCGTTCTGGGTCGCTGGGGTTCTCGGGTTGTTGAGCACGATTGCCTTGTTAGCGATGTTACCAAAGGATTCGGATATCGACATGGTCAACACCGACGTTGAGCAAATGCAGCGGGATATCAACAGCATGAAGGGCGATTGGCGTGACCTGTTGATCAAGCCCGTCATCTTACTGTTCGTGCTGATTCTCGTGTCCTCGTTTGGGTTACAAGGATTTGAAAGTATCTACAGCCTGTACGTTAACGAAGTGTTCCACTTCAGTATCGATAACATTGCGTTAGTCTTGACGCTGAACGGGTTGATTTCGCTGTTCTTCCAGGTCATGCTGTTCGATCGCCTCGTAGTCCGGTTGAAGGAAACGCGGCTGATTCGTTACTGTTTCCTGTTAGCATTTGCAGGCACGATTTGGATTATTTTTGCCCACAGCAAGATTGAAGTCATCATCGCTACGCTGTTTGCGTTCACGGCGTTTGATCTACTGCGGCCAGCGATTACCACGTTGTTAACTAAATTAAGCGCCAAGAACCAAGGCCTGATCAACGGCCTCAACATGTCACTGACCAGTGTCGGAAACGTCATTGGTCCATTGATGTCTGGCGCGTTGTTAGATATGAATACCCACTATCCTTACATTGTCGTGGCAGGGTTCTTGGGCGTGTCCTACTTGATGACGTTTGCGGTGCGGATCAAAGCCCATGCAATCAGCTAAGGGGTTACCGATGATCAAGGGACTTTTACGGCAACTGCAGCACGATGTGATGATGTGGGTCGCCTTGGCGGTTGCGTTAGTGACAACTGTGATTAGCCGGCCACGCCTCAGCGATGTGAATTGGCAAACGATTGCGTCCTTAGCGGCGTTAATGGCGGTAGTTCAGGTATTTGAACGGCTACACGTTTTGGATGCGTTAGCGGCGCGGTTGATTGCGCCGGTGAAGCATCAACGGCAACTGGTTCAGGTGTTGTTGGTACTGGCATTTTTTAGCGCGATGCTGTTGACAAATGACGTGGCGATTATCACATTGGTGCCATTATTAGTGATGATTTCTGAGATGGTGGGCTTTTCAGCGGTGATGCCCACCGTTTTGATTGCGATGGCGGCCAACCTTGGGAGCCTGTTGACGCCGATGGGCAATCCGCAAAACCTGTTTTTACTCACGCATTACCACTTGAGTTTAGGACATTTCTTGCAGTTGTCTTGGCCAATCAGTGTAGCGAGTGCAATCCTCTTGTGGGGCCTTTCCTGGTTGATTCCGAAGCGCCAAATTGAACGTCCTCAAGCAGTGTCGGTACAACTCAATGGCCGGCTGGTAAGCATTGCCGGAATTGCGACCATTGTTATCTTGTTGGGTATCTTTTCGTTGATTCCGCTTTGGGTGATGGGGCTAGTAGCACTTGGGTTATTGGTACTGATCGACTGGCGACTGATCGTCAAAATCGATTATGGGCTGTTGCTGACCTTTATTGGCTTCTTTATTGCGGTTGGCAATCTAAGCCGAGCGCCGTGGATCGCTGGCGGCGTGCAGCAGTTGGTGCACACGCCCTTGACCACGTACCTGAGTGCACTCGGGTTGAGCCAGTTCATTAGCAACGTGCCAGCCACAATTTTACTGGCCAAATTCACCAATCAAGTTCACGCACTATTTTTAGGCGTCAACGTTGGTGGTTTAGGGACTTTAGTGGCCTCGTTGGCAAACTTGTTGGCGTATAAAGCCTACCAAAACCGGGTGGTGAAGCCTTCCGGACGGTATTTACGTGTGGCCACGGTCTTGAACTTTGGCGCGTTGTTAATCCTTGGCCTCATTGGTTGGGGGTTGCTTCAATTAGCGGGTTAAGCGTACACTGGCCCTATTAGCAAAATGATGGAGGAACGTTGTGAAAAAAGCAGAACTTGCGAGCCGGTTTTTGACCCGGCACTTAACTCAGTTTCAGTGTCCGGTGTGTCAGGGACGTTTACTGACGGCGGATGATGGCACGTTGCGGTGCGAAAACGACCATAATTTTGATGTCTCCAAAAAGGGCACGTTGTTCTTACTCAACGCCCCTGTGAAGACTGAATATTCGGATGAAATGCTGCGGTACCGGCAACAAGTTTTAACGGCCGGGTTCTTTGAACCGATGCTGCAGGAAGTGTTGCGGCACATTGACGGTGGGGGTTTGATTCTCGATGCTGGTTGCGGCGAAGGAACGACGACTAAATGGCTGGCTAACCAGCACGTTGCGGGCGATTATGTCGGCATTGATATCTCGAAACCGGCCATCAACTTGGCTGGTTCTGGCGCGATTGCTGAACACCAACCCCTGTTTGCCGTGGGCGACTTGGCGCGGTTACCGTTTGCGGACCATCAGGTTCAGACGATCGTTAACATCTTATCGCCGGCCAACTACCACGAATTTGACCGGGTGTTAGCTAAGGGTGGCCAGTTGATCAAAGTCATCCCGAATAGCCAATATTTGAAGGAATTACGGGCGCTAGTTTATCCGGAAGGTGAGCACGCAACCTACGATAACACCCCCGTTAAACAGCATTTTATTGACCAGTACGGTGACATTGACTTCACCCCAGTCCATTACGAATTTAGTTTAACGCCAGCGCTGTTTAAAGCGTTGTTTGAAATGACGCCGTTGACTTGGCAGGCGGCTGATCGGAAAGATGCGATTTTGGCGCAGGGCTTGGCGTCGATTACGGCTGACTTTGAGGTCGGCGTTGTGACGGCTTCTTAATTTAACGTTTTATTGGTCTACCTTGTTGAGGTGGGCTTTTTTGTTGTCGCTTGTGTCCAGCGACAGTGTGCGGAGCGAGGCGGTTAGAAGGTGGAGTGTAAGCATGACCCAGCGAAGCTACCGGGTTTTGGTAGGTTGGCTGGGTCATGCTTACATGCAACCTTCTGCCTCGCGCAGCACCATTCGGCGTGGTGGCCAGAAAGCGCGTGGTTGACAAGTTCTTACAACTTCAGGAACCCTAGAAATAACAGTCCAAGTGGCGCCGAATTTTGTAGCCTGAGAGCACCGGTTTTCATGCGACTTTGGCGAGCGAAGCGACGACAAACAGCCAACACCCAAATCGCACCCAACACTTACGCTGGACACAAGTGAAATAACGGAGGACAACACCCAGTAATTGTCCGTAGGCAACCGCCAAAAATGACAGTATATTAGTCCCAAGAATTCAATTGGGAGGCCTTAACATGAAAATTGCACTGTTAGTCGTCTTGATCGTAGTCGGTATCCGCTACGCCATTGTGCTAGCACTAGACATTCACCAACACTGGCAAACCGTTCGCGAGACGCCAATCAATAACACCGCTTTAAGCGTGAGCGCCCTAATCATGATGTTCCTATCAACACTTGGAGTATCTGACTTCGCAGTCGGCACAGCCCTTTATCGGCGGTTAAAGTGGGTGCCGTTAAAGCAATTACCGGCGACGCTCAACACCGAAGTCGTGATTCCAACGTTATTTATGGCGATGCTGTATATCAGTAGCGTTAACGTCGCACCGGCAACGTTACTGACCTGCATCGTCGCGCAAGGGCTTGGTGCATGGATCGGTCCCCGAATCGCGGTTCGGTTACCGGAAAATACGATTCGACTCACGATCGCCATTGGTTTAGTGATCGCAGTTGGGTCGATTATCGGAACGAAACTAGGCTTGTTACCAACGGGTGGTTCAAGCACGGCACTGTCCGGTCCTAAACTAGTAATTGCAGCCGTGTTGCTGTTCTGCTTTGGCTTTTTAAACGATATCGGCATCGGCTCCAACGCCTTGATCATGGCGACCGTTTACCTACTAGGCCTGAGTACGCAAGCAGCTTTTCCAATCATGATGGGTGCTGCTTCGTTTTCGTTGTCATTAAGTGGCGTCAAGTTCGTTCACTTAGGAGCCTATAGTCGTAAAGTAGTGCTATTGATGTCGACAGTCGGTCTGGTCGGCGTGGCATTGGCAGCCTTTGTCTTTAATCACCTACAAACGACTTGGATCCAGTGGCTAGTTGTGGTGGTTTTGCTGTATACGATTTATCAGTTAGTTCTAGAATTGATCAACGTGCATTTTCGAAAGGTGGCAGTTTGTGATGACAAATAACGTTTATTTTATTGGCGGCGGTCAGATGGTGACGGCGATGATTCGCGGGCTATTACGGCAAGGCATGGCGGCTGATCAAATTGGGGTCACGGATATTGATCCCAACCGGTTAACGTGGTTGCAAGAAAATCTGGGCGTTCGGGTGAGTGCAATACCAGATCGAGATGCGATGCATCAGGCCGAGTTTGTTGTCATCGGCGTGCGGCCACAAGATAACATCAAGCAGGTGGTTCAAACGATTGCGAAGGCAACGCCAACTGGAACGGTGCTGTCTATTGTCGCTGGGGTATCGATTGCAACCATTGCGGCGCAACTTGATAACGGCCAAACGCCAATCGCCCGCGTCATTCCCAACACAATGACCGAAACGGGCTACGGCACGAATGCGGTGAGTCTAAATGCCACCGCAGATCAGACGGCCGTGGTTAAGTTCTTAAGCGCCATTGGTAAAGTCGCCGTCATTCCGGAATCACAAATGGCGGTTTTCACGGCATTTGGCGTTGCGGGGCCGAACTACATCTACCACTTCTTCCGGGCGATGAGTAACGCTGGGGTGTTGGCTGGCTTGTCACGGGATCAGGCAAACGAACTGTTGCTTGAGAACTTAAAGGGGGCAGCTGTCATGCTGGCAGATCAGCACCCAGAAGTATTATTGGATCGCAATAATTCGGCCGGTGGAGTTGGCATTCATGCTGCTAACGCACTCGCGCAGGGTGGGTTTGACGCCGCAATTGCTGATGCGGTCTTAGCAGCCAAGACAACGACCGAAGCGTTGGGGGTGCACCATGATTGAACGGCTTTGGGACCATACCATGTTAAACGTGAACGATTTGCAGCATGCCATCGATTGGTTTGAGCAACGTGGACTGACGTTTCAGTTAGGCGGCCACCATCCGCAATGGCAGACGAGTAACGCCGTTGGGTATTTTGGTCTCAACTACATTGAGTTACTGACGACGGATCAGGCGACGAATCCTGGGTTTGGACGTGATGATGCAACGTCACTATATGACGCATTTGAGACATTACCTGAATATGAATCTTTCAATACGATTGGGATTCGAACCAACGACATCGAAGCCGTTCACCGGAGTTTGGCGGATGAATTTCGGGTTGGTCGGATCATGGATGGGTCTCGTCGAACGCCGGCGGGGGAACTCGTCACTTGGCGAATCTTTTTTGTGAACCAATTGATCGATGGGGTGGCAGCCCCGTTCTTTATCGAGTGGCCCGAATCAGATTCCGTGCGCCGCTATCGGCTAGAACAGGCCGGTTTATTAAAAGATCAACCCATCGGCCCAGTCTGGGTCAAATCCCTCCAGTACGACGTCCAGCAGCCACGAGTTGTGGCGCAAGCGTTCGGCCGCTTCTTTGACCAGCCAATTCAACAACGTCACGAGGCGTACCGGATTCAGTTAGGTGACCGACAGTTGGATTTTGTACCGGGAACGGCTAACGGCATCACAACATTAACCTTTGCTGGTACTGGTTTGATGGGTCATCAAGCGCAGTATGGCGACGCGGTGTTTCGATTTGAATAACGCCAACTAAAAAACGATTGACCAGCTTGCTAATCAAGCCCGATCAATCGTTTTTTAGTTTGGTACTAGTCACATCTTACTTCGTCACATAAATATACAACGTACTCGTCGAATACCCTAAATCAAACGATAACCCATTCGAGTGAATCGTGCTGGTAGTCGTTTGACTGGTATTCTTCTTGTTGGCCTTATCTGAGAAAGCCTTCAACACGTGTTTAGCATTAGCTCCTACGCTGGTTGTCAGTAGTGAGAAGCTGGTGATAAAGGTTTTGGCATCGGCCTTATTCTTCAAAGCAGACGTTGGCACCATTAAGGTCAGACCAATCACCTGACCGTTTTGAACGTTAGCCCGTAACGTGTTGCCTGAGGTGGTCGACAGGTTGCTGATGCCTGATTTGGCCGTTGTTGGCAGTGTCTGTGACTTAACCTGTTGTTGGGCTTGTTTCATCTTAGGTGCTAAGGCAGCTTGCGTTTGCTGAAGCTTGGCTGCACTCGCTTTAAGCTGCGTTGCTTTGGCCGCTTCTGTTTGAAGGGTGGCCGAAGCACTGGTATCACCAGCCTTTAACTTGGCTTTTGCAGCCGCAACTTTAGCGGTGATGTTAGCCTGTTCCTGCTTTAACGCTGCGGCTTGACTTGAAAGTTGGGTCGCCGTTTTTTGATCAGCGGCCGATAACTTAGTGAAGGCAAGGGCTTGGTTATACGCAGATTGAAACTTCTGGTAGCTGATCAGCTTGCCAGTTTTGGCGACCGTGACGGTTTGGTGTTGGCCAGCGGTCGTTAACTTCACCGTTTGTTGGTAAGACTTAGCTGGCAGGGTGATTGAATAGCCACCGTTGCTGGTCGTCTTCGATTGTTGGGCGCCACCGTTAATGGTGTAATGCACCTGTTTTTGGTTACTGCGGCCCTTAATGGTTGCGGCCATCCCGTTTGGCGTTAAGTGGTGATCGTCAACGGTGAGGGACGCTTTACCACAGCCCGCGAGTGCCAGTCCAAGTAAGGCGGCTGACAACACGAGTTTCATTGATTTCTTCACGATGACAACCTCCTTAGTTGAATGAGACGCCGTTGGCGAATTGACTGTTGTACAGGTTAGCGTAGAAGCCGTTTTTGGCCATCAAATCGTTATGGTTCCCGGTTTCAACGATTGAACCGTGGTTCATGACGATGATGTTATCGGCATTTTGAATCGTTGATAGTCGGTGGGCCACCACGAAGCTGGTCCGGTTCTTCAACAGTTCGCTCATGGCGTGTTGAATCTGAACTTCGGTCCGGGTATCGACAGAACTCGTTGCTTCATCCAAAATCAGAATTTCGGGGTTGGCAACGAACGCTCTGGCAATCGTGACCAGTTGTCGTTGTCCTTGTGAAATGTTAGAAGCCGATTCGTTCAAGATCGTATCGTAGCCATCGGGCAGTTTGCGGACAAATTCATCCACGTGAGCCGCCTTAGCCGCATCGATGATCTCATCGTGGCTGGCGTCTTCACGACCGTATTTGATATTATCGTAAATTGTCCCGGTAAATAGCCAGGTATCTTGGAGCACCATGGCGAAGTGGGCGCGCAGGTCTTCACGGTCAAGGCTCCGCGTATCGACGCCGTTCAAGCGGATAGCGCCACCCTTGATGTCGTAGAAGCGTTCCAGCAAGTTGATGATGGTCGTCTTCCCAGCCCCGGTAGGACCCACGATGGCGACCTGCTGGCCCGGCTTAACTTTAAGATTGTAGTCGGTCATCAGCAACTCGTTATCGTTATAACCGAACTGAACGTGTTCCAGTTCAAGGAGGCTGTCACTGTCAGCTTTGGCAGGTTGAGCGTCCTTGGTGGTGTCAGCCATTTCTTCTTCATCCAAAACGTCAAAAACCCGTTCTGCAGAAGCGATGGTGGACTGAATCGTGTTCATCAAGTTGGCTAATTGAGAGATTGGTTGTGAGAACTGGTTGGTGTATTGCAAGAAGGCTTGCACGTTCCCAAGGGTAACGGTTCCGTGGGCCACTTGAATCCCACCGATGATAGCGACGAAAACGTAGCCGATGTTGTTCAAGAACATCATCAACGGCATGATGATCCCGGAGATGAACTGGGCCTTCCAAGCGGCTTGGTAGTACTGCTTGTTTTGTTCCTCAAAGGTCACGATGGTGTCGTTTTCCTTATTGAAACTCTTCAGCACCTGTTGGCCGGTGTAGTTTTCTTCGACCTGGTTGTTCATCAACCCAAGGCTCTTTTGTTGCGCCGCAAAATACTTTTGCGAACGCGGTGCCACGATACCGACGATGATCAAACTCAGTGGAATCGTGACCAAGGCAATCAGTGTTAACTTCCAACTGATCGTCAGCATCATCCACAGGGTCCCAATAAAGGTCACGGTACTGGTAACTGCTTGGGTGAGACTTTGTTGCAGGGTGTTGGCGATATTATCCATATCGTTAACGGCCCGGCTCATGATGTCCCCGTTGTTGTGGGTATCGTAGTATTTGATCGGCACAAGGCGCATTTTACGCTTCATGTTGCCCCGCAACTTGTAGACGGTTTTTTGGGAGATCAGGGTCATGATGTACTGTTGCAGAAAGCTGAAAACGCCGGATGCGAGGTACATGATCCCAACAATAATGATAATGTGAATGATCTTTTGGTAGTTGATCGGTAACTTGCTGATGTCAAAACCGGCATTTTGTTGTGACGTGCCCTTCATGACACCCTTGTAAATTTCAGTGGTTGCTTTCCCGAGGATCTTTGGCGTCCGAATCTGGAAAATAACGCTGGTAATCGCAAAAATCAACACGAGCACCAGACCCACGATGCGGTCTGACATGTAGCTCATCAGGCGCTTAGTGGTGCCCCAGAAGTTCTTTGGCTTTTCAACAACGCCTTGGAATCGGCCGCCGCCTGGTCCGTGGCCGTGACTCGTTGTGTGTGTGTCTTCCTTAGCCATTAGTCGGTTGCCTCCTCTCGAATTTGTGACTTCACGATTTCTTGGTAGACGGTGTTGTTGGCTCGGAGTTCGTTGTGCGTGCCCTTACCGACTAACTTCCCGTTATCCAGAACTAGAATCAAGTCAGCATCGGCCACGGTTGCGATCCGTTGGGCCACGATAATGGTGATACTTTGTTGGATATGAGCGTCTTGGCGAAGCGCAGCCCGTAAGTCGGCATCGGTTTTAAAATCCAGTGCGGAGAACGAGTCGTCAAAGATGTAGACGGTGGCCTGTTTAACCAAGGCCCGCGCAATCGCTAACCGTTGCCGTTGACCACCGGAGAAGTTCCCGCCACCTTGTTCAACGTGGAGGTCAAGGCCAGCTGGGTCAGCTTCAACGAAGTCGCGAGACCGCGCAATGTCTAACGCGTGCCAAATCTCTTCGTCAGTGGCATCCGGTTTCCCGTATTGCATATTTTCACGCAGCGTCCCGGTAAAGAGGGTTGCCGTTTGAGGGACGAGGGAAACGTTATCCCGGAGTTCTGATAGGGAGAGGTCGGTTAGATTATGCCCATCAAGGGTGATCGTCCCGTTTTCGATATCGTAGAACCGGGGAATTAAGTTAATCAACGAGGTTTTCCCAGAACCAGTCCCACCAATGATGGCAACGGTTTGGCCGCTCTTGGCGTCAAAGTCGATATCGGTCAACGCGGGTTGTTCCGCGTTGCGATAGCGGTAGGTGACGTGGTCGAATTTCAGATCGTGCTGATTGGTAGCGGCCAGTGGAGCGGGATTTGATGCGATTTTAAGGGTTGACCGCAGATCGAAGACTTCTTGGATCCGCTTAGCTGAAGCTTGCGCCCGTGGAATGAAAATGAGAACCATGGAGAGCATCATAAAGCTCATTAGGATCTGAACGGCGTAAGTCATGAACGCAATCAAGTTCCCGACTTGCATCGCTTGGCTACCAATTAGTTTGGCGCCAAACCAAATAATCGCCACGTTAGTTCCGCTCATGACCAGTGTCATAACGGGCAGTGCCAACGCAAGAATCGTGTTGACGTTGATGGCGTTCTTGGTGTAATCCAAGTTGGCGTCTTCGAACCGGTCTTGTTCAAACTGGTCTTGTCGAAAAGCCCGAACGACCCGGACACCGGTCAACCCTTCACGGAAGATCCGGTTGATGCGGTCGGTCTTGGTTTGCATCGCTTGAAAGAGTGGCATCGCAAATTTCAGCATGATGCCCATAAAGATGGCTAATAGTGGTAGTGACACCACGAAAATCAGCGTTAATTGGTGATCTTTGCTGTACGCTAAGAAACTCGCCCCAATCAACATAATTGGCGCCATGATCATCATCCGTAGCATCATGATCGCCACGTTTTGAATTTGAACCACGTCATTGGTGGTCCGGGTAATCAGTGAAGAGGTTTCCACTTGATTATATTCATCAGTTGAAAAATTCATGACCTTGCGATAAATATCGCTTCGGAGATTTTGGCCCAGTTTTTGAGACGTTCGAGCGGCAAGGAAGACGTTACAGATTGCCGCAACGATACTGAGCAGGGAAAAGGCGACCATTTTCGCGCCGGTTTTCCAGATGTAGCTGATATCGCCAGTTGCAACCCCGTTATTCACGATATCGGAGGTCAAACTGGGGAGATTAAGGTTTGCAATCACCTGAACGGTCATAAAGAGGACCGCGCCGATCACGGCGAGGTAGGAGACACGTCCCTTGGCAATTTTAAGCATCGTACCAGCTCCTTTCATTAGCTGAGTTATTGATAATATAGTTAACAAGACCAGTAGATTAGTTAACAATTCGTAAACATGAACTATTCTACACTTAATTATGGTTAAAGGTTAGCATTATTTCTTGGGATGTGAAATAAAAAAGAACACCACTCAAACTCGGCTGGAGTCGGGCAGTGTCTTGATGAAAGTGGTGTGGTTAAAACCGGGTAATTTTGCGCACCGTGTTCGTTTTTAATGAGATCTTACTGCAATTTGATCGTCCCAGAGTGGGCGGTTCCCGTTAGCGTATAACTTGGGTCAGCACCAGCTTGGCCAATTGCCGCGCCTTGAACTTGAACGTCAAAGTTGGCTGATCGGTCGACTTTGACGGTGCCGGAGTTAGACTGCAGGTTGAATTTGAACTGATCTTGCTGGGGTTGCTGGGTCTTGATGGTGCCAGAGTGCGCATCAAGCTTAAGGTCGCCATCGACGGTCAACCAATCCAGTTTAATACTACCAGAGTGGGCGGAGAAACTACCGTGACCAGTGAGACTGCTACCTTTAATACTACCGGAATGGGCATTAATGTTGAAGTTGGCGGTAGTGTTATTGAGGCGAATGACGCCGGATGTGGCGTTGACCTTCAGCTGGTCAGCCGTCAAATGGTCCGCCTTGAAACTCCCCGAAGTCAGTTGGGTGTTTAACGTGTGAAGGTTAGCCTGCGTAATGGTGACGGTCCCGGACGTTAAGCTGAGGGTGCAGTCCGCGTTGACTTGAAGGTCGGTCATGGTGAGTGCACCAGATTTTAGCCGCAGTTCGATACTGCCCGAAAAATCTAGCGGGAGGGCTAATTCGATTTGAGACGTTGGGTGTCGGAACGGAATAAGGTAGTGGAGCCAACTAGGTGCGGATGCGGTTGCCTGAAGGGTATCTTGAAGTTGGTGAATCTGAAGTTGGCTTGAGGCCAGTTTAGGTTGCTGGTACTGACGAAGATGAATCTGGTTGTCAGCGCTAGGAATAAACCGAACCCGGCTGTCTTCAACGGTTAAAATGATGTGTTGAATCTGGTTAGCTGCGAAGGTTTGTTCAACGACCGCGCCAGTTTGATAGGTTTCGGTGATGGCTTGATCGCTGGTCTCGCTCACGAGTTGCAGTGGTTCTGAAAGGTCACCAAGGCCGGTAACTGCAGCGTGAACGGCTTCTTCTGGGGTTGCTGCTTCACCGTTGTCCAACAAGTCCTGCGCACTTTCTTGAACGTCGGCTTTAACTTCGTTGTAGAAATCAAGCAGGTCGTCCGTTTTGGGATAACCAGCAAAAATTTGATCAAGTTCAGTAGTAATTAAATTGTCATTAATCATGTTTGAGCACTCCTGTCGTGAGTTGCGTAATGGTGTTTTTAGCAAATTCCCAGTCTTGGCGGAACTGAGTGAGTTCGGCTAGACCGGCATCGGTAATATGGTAGTATTTGCGCCGGCCACCCTGGGTTTCACTGCCGTAGTAGCTGTCGATGAGGGCGTTTTTACTGAGACGCCGAAAGACGGTGTAGAGCGTTGCTTCGTTGATTTGATAGGCGCCGTTGGACAGCGTGTTGATTTGCTGAGCCATTTGGTAGCCGTACGAATCGCCCTGCGATAAAATGTTAAGAATGATACCATCGGTGGCACCACGCAGTAGATCCTTTGAAATATCGTGACGCGTTGTCATGACGACCTCCTTTTAATAAATTACTATTTGACACATAACAATGTAATCCATATTACTGTGTGTGTCAAACTAATTTTGAAAGTTAAAATTAATGCGTTGGCTAAATGCTATGATGGCAACGATTATGGCGGAGTGGGTATGAGAATTTTTTTAAAACCACTAAAATCGATTGTGTTTCCGAATGTATGTTCGTATAATGGAGTTAATTCAAAACGGGGTGATCGGGATGGCCGAAAAAAACAATGTCATTATTCAGTTTCCAAAAACGGTGGATATGAGTGAAATTGCACAGATTCTAGAAAACGCTTTCGAGGCGCATGGGATTGAGTCGTATGAGGTGGAGTATAAGAGCGCGAAGCAAGGCGGTTAAAGACCGGAGCGTAAGCCCCTCTTACCAGAAACCCCGTTTTTGGGGGTTTGTGGTAAGAGGGGCTTACGTGCAGGTCTTTGCCTTGCGAAGCGCGTTTCGGCGCGGCTGCCAGAACGAGTGAACATGATCAAATTTCACCTACTTAACTGACTTGTAGAAAAGAACAGGCCAAATAGCGCCGAAAACAAGGTTACCTGAAAGCACGTCGCCAAGTAGCAGTTGTTAAGTGGAAAGCTATCGTTTTTTAAGCGTGTGACAAAAGAGAGTTATGTAGCGGCTGTCTACTGGTCCTACACCATACGTTTCACTGCTAATCAAAACCAACACAAAAAGGGCGTCATGACATCCCCTCGAGGAAGCCATGACGCCCTTAATTTATCATCGTTTAAATTCAACAACTGCGAATCAGCCCAAACTACTTCTCAGGCCACTCATAAATCGCCCGTTCCCCACCAATCAGCTTTGGCCGAGAAGTCAGGAAGGTCGTGTGGGCGGCGCCAATTTCCTTGACGCTAGTTTGGACGGGAATCTGAACCCAACGGACGTGCATCCCGATTTGGGTATCACCAATGTCCATGCCGCCGTCAGCAGTGATTCGTTCAACTTCAACGGGGTCCTTAAAGGCTTTGTAGGCCGCTACTTGGCCGGCACCACCGGCGTGAAGGGCGGGAACCACGCTCACGATTTCGTAACCGCGGCGGTCAGCAACTTCGCGTTCCAAAAGAAGGGCCCGGTTAATGTGTTGACACCCTTGGACGGCCAGATTGACGTGGTGCGCATTTAGAATGGGGAGAATGGTTTGGATCACAGCGTCGCCAACTTCTGCGTTGGTTGCCTGGCCCATCCATTCGCCCATGACGGTACTCGAACTGAAGCCCAGAACGAAGAGGCCGTTTTCGGGCAGTGTGACCTGTTCAAAGTATTCAGTTAGTGCGGTCGTTAATGATGCTTTAATGTTTTCAAGTTCCATACTACTCGATCTCCTTATGTATGATGACGCTTCATAAAGACCATCATACCTTCACTGGTGAATAATTACAATCCACTAGGCTTATCAATCTGAAATTATGATGAGAATCTGTGCTGATCCGCTCAATCCCCGAATAATATAACAGGCCATTCCAAGACTTTCAAGTCAAACGCCTTAGCTGACTAATCAGCAGCGCGCTGGACCGCTTGGACTTGGTTAAATTGGCGCATCATCCACTGTTCGTAGGTAATGTGAGCCGGTTGTGATTCCGTTACCTTAACAACGGGCACGTGAGACTTGTAGGCCAGTTGTAGTAGGTTAGTGGTCATTTTACTGATTTCTTGGCTGTTAACCACGAAGAAGGCGATTTTGTGATTGGTGATGTCGGCCTGCATCTGCTTAATATCTTTAGGTGACGGGTCGGTGTCGTTTTGGACGGCTTGCGCATAATGATTGTTGTTTTGGTGATACCCCATTTCGGTCAGAGCGTAGTCGAAAACCGGTTCGCTGACGTTGACCCGCGCGCCGTTGCTGTTCGCTTTTAATTGCGCAACCTTGCGTTGTAGTGGCGCTAATGAGTTAATGTACCGCTTAGCGTTCGCGGCAAAGTAAGCTTTATTTTGAGGTTGTAAGGTCGAGAATTTTTTGACCAAATACCGCGCTAACTTCGGCATGGTTTTCATATCGTACCAGACATGTTCGTTATCGCCATCGCTCTTGTGCATGACACTTTCACTCACGTTGACGGTCGCAGCCTGCGTATCCTGCGTCAACCGCGTCATCCAAGAATCGTAGCCCAGACCGTTGTAAATAACGACGTCGGCATCGCTCACCGTTTTAGCAGTTTGCGTGGTTGCCTCGAATTCATGGGGTTCCATGCTGGGTTTATCAATAATTGAAGTGACGGTCCCTTTATCACCCAAAACTGCTTTGGCGGCCTCACCGTAAAAATCAAGTGAGCTAACAACGCGGATCGACTGTGGATGAGTCCGCTTGGCTTGGGTGTTTTGGGTACAGCCAGAGAGTGCCAAAAGACTGAAACTAATGGCAATTAAGGTAATCAATGGCAAAATCTGGCGTTTAAACAGCATGATGATGACGGCCTCCTGAAATGTAAAAAGTAATAGTTACTCTTTTAAGAATAGCATAGGTTGGCGGGTGGCGGAAGAATTTGCGTTAAGAAGTTCTAGAATTGCAAAAAAATGTCAATTAAAGTAGTGACATTCTCATTTAAATGTAATGATTTAGACGGCCTATTCCATTCGTGATATAAAAAATCTATCATGCTGAGCTACTGGTATAACAGCATTTATTACGGTACACCCCCCGCTGCTTATACGATTTCGACATGTCCGTTGACAATTAAACGTCAGCGGTCTAACATACAGGGTAATCAATTTAATCGTATTTTAATACTTGGTGTTGACGGGAAGAGTACCTGTTGCGGTTGATTTACAGAAAGTCCGGCTGTTGCGAACGGATAATCAACGAACGGGGAAGATGAGCCCAGAACCTGCTTAGTGGTGAAAGCTGCTAGGCCGCAAGGATGCGTTACCATCCCTAACTTGAACACGAGTTGTTGAGGCCTAGGCGAGCTAGGCGAAAAAGGGTGGTACCACGGTGAAGCGTCCCTTTATCTATCTTGAGCAGAGATGGGTAAAGGGGCGTTTTTTTGCGATTAAAACTGAGTTAACGATGGAAATGGAGGGTTACACATGATTGAAGTTCGAAATATCCACAAAGCGTTTGGTGAAAAAACCGTTTTGAACGGTATTGATTTGAGTGCGGATGCCGGCCAAGCGGTCACGTTGATCGGTCCTAGTGGGACTGGGAAAACCACGTTGTTGCGATGCATCAATCTGTTGGACGCACCAGCGGAAGGCAGTATCGAAATTGACGGCGTGAAGGTCACCGCAACCGATGTTAACAAGAAAAATGCGTTGGCGTTACGGCGCAAAACGGCGATGGTGTTCCAACAATACAACCTGTTCCGGAATCAAACGGTGTTACAAAACGTCATCCAGCCACAGGTGTTAGTGAAGAAAACGGATAAGAAGTTGGCTGAACAGCGGGCCTTCACCTTCCTTGAGCAGGTCGGAGTGCAGGACTTAGCTAAGGCTTATCCAAGTCAACTCTCAGGTGGTCAACAACAACGGGTCAGCATCGCGCGGGCCTTGGCACTTGATCCAAAGGTGATCTTGTTTGATGAACCAACGAGTGCCCTTGACCCTGAGCTTTCCCGAGAAGTGCTGAACTCGATTCGTAAGGTGAAGGAAGCCGGCATTGCGATTATCTTAGCAACTCACGAAATGCAGTTTGCCGAAGAGATTTCTGATGAAGTTATCTTTATGGAAAACGGTCAAATCGTTGAAAGTGGTTCATCGCATGAAATTTTCCATCAAGCACAAAGCGAACGGACCAAAGCATTCTTAAGCAATTATTCAACCCATCAGCAACAAGTAAGTGCACAAATTACAAATATTAATCAATATAAGGCGGTATAGGCATATGACAAAGAAATGGCGTTCATTATCAATTGTATTAACTTTAGTTCTCGCAGTATTTTTAACGGCTTGTGGTAAATCATCTTCAAGCAGCAACAAGAAGACTTACCAAGTTGCCGTTTCGACAGCAAGTAAGCCCCTCAGTTACGAACAAAACGGTAAGTTGACTGGTTACGAAGTCGACGTTATCAACGCCGTTCAAAAGAAGTTGGGCAACGTTAACTTTAAGCTCAACGCGGTCGATCAAACGGCTGAACTCGTTGGTTTGGATTCTAAGAAGTATGACTTTGCGGCAAACGGTTTTTACAGCAACCCAGAACGGGTCAAGAAGTACCACGTTGGCGCTGAAAACGATGCATTGAGCCTCGTTAAGGTCTACAGCAACAAGAAGAACGTTAAAAAGACCATCAAGGACTTAGGCGATTTGAAGGGCTTAAACATTGCGCCAGTTAACCCAGATGGTGGGATGTATAACCTGTTGACCACTTGGAACAAGCAACACCCTAACCAAAAGGTCAACATCAAGACGAGTGATTCATTCCCAACGCAACAATTATTGAAGGATGTTAACAATGGTAAGTACGATGTGATGATCGACCCATCTAACTTAGGTGAAGCCGACATCATCAAGGGCTTGAAGTTAACCAACGTTGCGACTTCAGAACCAGTTCGGGCCTTCCCAACTTACTTCTTGTTCACCAAGAAGAACGCCGCACTTGCTAAGCGGGTTGACAAAGCTTTGAAGGAATTGAAGAAGGACGGCACGTTGACCAAGTTATCGAAGAAGTACTTTGGTGAAGATGTGTTCAAATACCAAGTGAAGGAAAAGTAGTCAGGAGGAACTAGTATGAGCGTAAATGGCATTATTGGCTTATTTAAACAACTCGCAACGGGGGTTCCAGTTACGCTATCATTTATCGTTGTTGCCTGGATCTTAGGATTTGCGTTGGCAACGTTGGTGACGGCAGGGAGACTGAGTCGTCATAAGTGGTTGCGGTATTTATTGAACGTGTACGTTTCGTTTGTCAGAAGCGTTCCCGTGGTGTTGCAGTTATTCATTGTTTACTACGGGGTGCCGTTACTGGTTTTGACGGTGACGGGCATCGATATGACAGCGGTGAATAAAATGGTCTTTTGTGTCATTGCGTTCGTTGTGTACTACGGTGCTTACCTCTCCGAAATCTTACGACCGGCTTACCGATCGATTTCAGTCGATCAACACGAAGCAGCTTACGCATCCGGGTATACCAAGTGGCAAACCAACGTTCACGTGGTGATTCCGCAAATGCTGTCGGTTGCACTACCTGGTCTAGGTAACGAAGTCATTAACCTCGTTCATCAATCATCACTGTTATTCGTGTTAGGCACGGTTGATTTGATGGGGCAGGCAGACACGATTGTTTCAACGGATTACACCGCCTCACCAGTTTTGACTTACTTCTGTGCGGGCGTGATCTACTGGGTCATTACGGTTATTTTAACAACGATCGTTCACGCTGTTGAGCGGCGAACGGATCGTTATAAAATCGGCGATACAAGGGAGGGACGGTTGTCATGAATACGAGTATTTTAACCAGCGATTTTTGGGCGATTTGGACGGTCGTTCCGCAGACGTTAGCGCTGAGTGTGTTGATTTTAATTCTAGGCGTCATCATTGGGACGATCTTGTGGCAGTTGCATGATTCGCGTTTTAGCATTGTTCGCGGCATTTACCGCGTGTACACCTCCTACTTCCGGGGGATGCCATTGCTGATTCATTTGTTGCTGACCTACTACGCTTTACCGGTTGTTGTGAAAGTGTTCAGTGATCAGTTTCACTGGGGCATCGATACGCAACACATCAGCTCAATGTACGCGATCATTGTGAGTTACACGCTCTACTCAGCCAGTTTCTTGGCTGAAATCGTTCGCGGGTCGTTTAAGTCAGTGGGTTCTGATCAACTAGAGGCTGCTCAAGCACTTGGTTACAGCCACACGCAACAGTTTACGGCCGTTTGGTTACCCCAAGCGCTCACCGAAGCCGTTCCGAAGATTTTGAATTACTACACGTTACTGATTCGGCAACTTTCCCTTGCTTTCTTGGTTTCCTTCGTTGATATCTTCGCGAAATCCAAGTTGCAATCATCCCTTAACGCTCATTACATTGAATCATTTGTGGCCGCAGCCATCGTCTACTGGATCCTGTGTGTCATTCTTACCTTTATTTTTTCAAAATACGAAACGTACTTACGCCGATATGAAAGGGGCACTGCTCTATGAACCACGTTGAACGCATTAAAGCAACTTTGAAAGGCCAACCCGTTGACCGGGTCGCCGTTAACCTATGGGCCCACATGCCCGAATACGACCAAAGTCCCAGACTATTGGCACGCAAACAAGTTGAATACGCTAAGAAGTATGATTTTGACTTCATCAAATTAATGCCATTTGGCCTCTACGGGGTTGAAGATTATGGGGCTGAAGTAACTTACTTCGCTCAACGGGACCATCCCGCAATCTTAAATCGTCCCGGTATCTTAAACTACAAGGACTGGGAACGCATCGAACCATTGCCAGGCCGTTACGGTACCTATGGTAAGCAAGTTGAGTTGGCTCAGTATGTTGGCGAATTATCCAAAGGCCAATTTCCATTTATCCAGACCATCTTTAACCCACTCACCACGGCGCTGAAGTTAGCCGGTAACCGGTTGATCTTAGACATTAAGGAACACCCAGAAAGTGTTAAGCAGGCGCTTCAAGCGTTAGCTGAAACCACGATCAACTTCGTGAACGAAAACATTAACGCCGGTGTTGATGGTTTCTTCTATGCCACCCAAACGGCAACTTCGAACTTCTTCACGCGTGAGGAATACTTAGAGTTTGGCCGACCATTTGACTTGGAAGTGTTAGATGCATTTAAGGATAAGACCTGGTTCAACGTGGCGCATATCCACGGCGACAACACCTACTTCGACTTGATCGAAGATTACCCGGTTCAAGCCCTTAACTGGCACGACCGGTCAGTGAGCCCAACGCTGGCAGAAGCCCGCAAGTTAACCGATAAAGTGTTGATCGGTGGCTTACACGAATTACCTTACTATAATGAAGCTGGCGAAGTTGAAAAGCCAAGCATCTTAGTTACCGGTAGTCCGGAAGCAGTTGAAAATCACGTTCACGAAGCCATTGATGAAGTCAACGGCCATGGGTTGATCATCGGCCCCGGGTGTGTGGCAAGTCAGTTGGTGCCAGAGCAGAACATTTATGCGTTGCGGTCGGCGGTTAACTTTGATAGCCGGCGGTTGGCGGCGGAGGGAAGATAGTGCGGAGGCTTAACGCCTAACGTTTTTTGAACCCTATAAATTAAAAATAACGTTCAACTTTCAATCAGAAAGTCGGACGTTATTTTTTATGCTGGTGTCGTTTTAGTTGTCGTTTTTTTCGCTGTTTTCTTTTAACGCAGTATCAGCAGGCTTCTTCTCTGGGAACCAACGGTACAGAATCGCTTTGATCCAGTCAGAACCGTAATCGAGGAAGAAGACCCCGAACATCATACAAATAAAGAGTTGAATGACGAAAACGGGCCAATTGCTAATTTTGATATTCAGTGAAATTTCCATAAACGTCCCCCAAGCCAGTAACCAGGCAGGGATGAACGCAATTTTGAGTAGGGTGCCTTGAAGGATAACGGCGATGAAGGCCATGCCGCCAAATACACCAGAGGTCCACCAGAGCATGTTCATTCCGGGAACCTGAAAGAGATTCCAGGCAATCAGACCCCAGATGATTCCCATGATAAAACTGAAAGAAACGTTCCAAGGATTCTTGAGTGCCGGATCCATACCTGCATAATAGGCCGAGGTAATGAAGGCAACCGGCGCCATCCAGAATTGGAATGATCCAGAAATTAAGCCGTAAAATAGGGTGGCAATTCCAATACCAAGAGCTGTATAGAGAATCTCTTTTCCGCTTGAAGTATACCGTTTCATTGCTAACCGCTCCTTAATGTAGTTGAATTTACTGCAATAAATAAATATTGAGCAATATAATGAATGACTTAATCATACATTATTTTGTAAGCGGTTACACCACGCATGCGGATAAAATTTAGGCGGTTTTTTATCTTCAGCGGTTAACGGTGGCGTCCAGCCAGGTAATCAGCTTTTGATAGACTTGCTTTGTAGCAGCGGTGACGGTACGGTCGAAGTCATGGGCCTTGGCTGAAACGGTGACGAGGGTCGCTTCGGGAAGTTTAGCCTTTAGTGTAATGGCGTTGCCAAACGGGACATCGGGATCAGCGGTACTGTGGCAAATATAAGTTGGTGGAAAAGTCTGTGCCGTTTTCGCATCTAATAGATGATCATTGTCACCTTGGAGAATCATTGTTGCCCAACGTTGCGTTTGCCGAGCGTAAACGTACAGCAAGAAGCGACTGTCGATCGTGCTTCCCGTTAACGGCGTTGATTGTGTGAGTTCATCAGCCTGTTGGTCGCTAACTTTTGGATAACCGTTATACAGTTGGCTTGGTCGTTGCAAGTTTGGTGTCGTTAACGTGGCAAATCCGTAGAAATCAACGAAAGCTTTGGGACGCGGCGTTGTCGGTGTTAGTAGCAGTTGACAACCGAGGTAGGCGCCGGCCGAACGACCAAATAAAATGTAATCAGCACTAGGAAGCTGCCAGTCAGCGTAGTGGTCTGCGAAAAATTGGAGGCCGTCTTGGAGCGACTGCATCGTGGTGGCATAGTCACTCTCAGGTGCTAAGCAATAATCCAGTGCTAACAAAGGATAACCAGCAGCTAAAAAGGCGTCAATATAGGGTTGGGGTAGGTCGTTGCGGTTGCCATAAATGAGGCCACCACCATGAATGTAAATGATGGTGGGGCGTTTAATTGGCGTAGCAGGACACCATAGGGAAGCCTGAATAGGAAGTTCGTGAGTTGCATAGTTAAGGGTTTGCAAGGTTAAAGACTCCTTTTAAAGGTCGGTATCATCCAAAATATTTAAAACGCGCAGACCAACGTTGAGTTCGAAAACCTGGTTAACGTTATTGAAATCGATATTGACCTGTTTATGAATTTTATTGAGCCGATAGCTCATTGTTTTGGGATGAATGAACAGGGTGTTCGCGCTGGCCTTGGTATTTTGGTTATTTTCGAGATAGGTTTTGAGGGTGGTGTAGAGCTCTGAATCGTTTTCATAGAGGTCAAGTAGACTTTCAGGCACAAAAGTCTTTAAGGCATGCGGATCTTTAACCTGTAGTAAAAAGCGGTAAAAGCCGAGGTCGTTGTAGTTGAACAGTGCGTTGGGACGGTGAAGTTGGTTGGCGATTTGGAGCGTCTTCAATGCTTGCGAGGCGTAGTTTTTGAAATCGGCTGGCCGACACTTTTCGCTTAATCCAATTTGAAATTGGTGTTTCGGATTGGTATCACGTAGCAGTTCAACGATTTGTTGGAGGTTAGTCTGCGTTTTGGCGGTTGAAAAAGTCGCTTCTGCAATAATCAAAATGATTCGGTTTTGGCGAATTCGGTAAACTGCCTTTGGCCAGAATTGTTTGAAGAGGGCAATCACCCGATCAGCGCCCTTAGGATTGTCACGGAAGTAGTTTTCTTCAACGTTCCCATCGGCTAAGGTTTGAACAACGGCGATGCGATAGTCGGCCTGTGCGATTAACCCGAAATTATTTAAGGTGCTGTCGAAAGCCTCTGGGGTGATTTTGCCGTTGAGTAAATCATCGATCATATCATTGGCGTAGGTACGGAGCCCTTGGTAGAGGGCATCTTGCTTAAGAACCTCCATTTGAATGAAGTTCACGGCATTTTCAATGGCCATGAAATCAATATCTTGGAGCGGGGCGTTTTGTTGAATGATGGCGAGGTAGAGATTTTGTTGACTCTGTGGAATCTTGACCATGACTAGGACCTGATCAGAGGTGCCTAAATCAACTTGGTAGTACTGATAGTTCGTGTACTCACGCTTGGGTAACGGCCGGCGATGTGAAAAGTCGGTATCAACAAATAACGCCTCGTCGATACCGTTGGGAATCAGGTGCGTGGGGTGACCATGTTCAAGTTGAAAAATGCAGGCAGGATTGTGTACCAAATCCATCAATGCTTTAGCGATGTCAGCAAGTGACCCGTTTTGAATGGCTAACCGAACAAACTGCTGGTTAATGGCTTTATACTGATCCAGCAATCGGTTTTTTTCATTAAATAGTAACTGCATGGCTTCCAGTAGGATGTTGTTGTAACTAACGTCTTTTGAAATTTGAATTAATGGAATCGCAAATTGATTACAGCCGTCAATAATGGTTTGAGGAATCTCGGCAACAAACCGAGAAACTTTAATGATAAGACCGCTACAAGCGTTATCGTTAAGAGACTGCATAAAGTCCCTAACAGCTTCGGTTGAGAGGTGGTTGAAGCCGTAGAGTGACGAGATCAGCACTTCATGCTGCGTGAGCCACTGATTGACGTCTGGTGCTTCAAGGACCATGATGTTATCGACCCGTTTTTGACAGCCGTCTTGGCCCGCAATCAGTTTCGCGCTACTAAGGGCGTTGATTGATTGAATATCGGCTAACTTAACAGTCATGTGGATGACTCCTTTTCTAAATATCTGCATTAAGCATACTCTTGAACGGATAAAAAGCAATCCGAATTCCGCGAATAACGTTATCTTCGAGAGATAGAAAAACGCTTTCACGGTTATCTAAACGAGTAGATGTATTTAATTGATTTGTTTTCTATTATGATAGGCGTAAGACATTAATGAGGAGGGTACCGAATTTGCTCTATACAGTCATTAGAAAAAATAGTTATCAAGATTCCATCAACTTGATGTTGCTGACGCAAAACATTAGTGAGATGCCAGCAGTTAATAAAGTTCAGGTCATGATGGGCACGGATGCTAATAAAGATATCTTTAATGAAGCTGGTTTGTTAACGGATGATGCCAAAACGGCGGAACCAAACGACATGATGATCGTTTTGGACGCTGATACAGCCGACGTAATGGATGATGTTTTAAAGCAGATCGACCAATTTTTGAGCGACCTTTCTGTTAAACACGGTGATTCGGATGATGGTACAACCAATGTCACAAACTGGGAAGCCGCAATGGATCAATTACCGGATGCCAACTTAGCGTTAATTTCAGTTCCGGGATTGTACGCTGCGGATGAAATTGAAAACGCACTGGATCACAATCTTAACGCCTTCGTCTTCAGTGACAACGTTGCGATTGAAGATGAAGCTCGGCTAAAGCAAAAGGCACATGATAAAGGATTATTAGTGATGGGACCCGATTGTGGGACTGGTATTATTAGTAACGTCCCACTGGCATTTACCAACGTTGTTCGTTCTGGCAACATTGGGTTAGTTGGTGCCTCTGGCACGGGAATTCAAGAAGTCACTAGTATGATTGAACGACTTGGTGGTGGTGTGACCCACGCAATCGGTACCGGCGGCCGGGACCTTTCCGATAAGGTCGGTGCAGTGACTATGGAAGATGCCATTATCGGGTTAGCACATCACGATCCAACTGAGGTGATCGGCATTATTTCCAAGCCACCTGCAAAAGAAGTTCGGGACGAGGTTGTGCAACTATTACACAGCATTGATAAACCCGTTGTGGCGATTTTCTTGGGTGAGAAGCCAGATCACCACGAAGAAAACGTTTATTTAGCGCACACTTTGGCCGAAACGGCTGAAATCGCGATGGATTTGGCGCAATCACAACCGGTCAAAGCAAATTACTATGCTACGGAACCGTTAGTGGCCGCTGACGAGAACCTAACTGGCAAACGCATCGTTGGCCTTTATTCCGGTGGTACTTTAGCTTATGAAGCTGGAATGATGATCTCTGAGGCATTGAACTTAGGCGGCATTATCTCGGATGATGGCTACGTGTTGAAGACGGATGGCTACGAAGTCTTGGACTTGGGCGATGATATTTATACGCAAGGTCGGCCACACCCAATGATCGACCCTCGAATTCGGGTTGAAAAAATCGGTGAATACGCTGACTTAGCAGATACCGGTGTGATTTTACTGGATGATGTTTTGGGCTACGGTACGGATGACACCATGGCTGAAAGTTTGGCAGATGCGATCGACACTGCATCGCGGCAACACCCACAACTTAAGTTTGTGGCTACGGTGTGTGGTACCCGGGAAGATCCGCAAGACTACGATGCTGCGCGTCAAACGCTACAAAAAGCTGGCGCAATCGTGTGTGATAGCAATGCGGATGCCGTTCGTTATGCACTGAATTTAGTGGGGAAGGACGTTGAAGAACCTGCTAAATCGGTGGTTCCTTATACAGGTGCAACGACTGAAGTTCCAATGCCAAGTGAAGCTTTGTTAGATTTGCTATATACGAAACCACGAGTGGTAAACGTTGGGGTTGCTGAATTCTTGAAACCAGTAATCACATTTGGTGGCACGGGAGTTCAGTACGACTGGCAACCCGTTGCTGGTGGTAATCTGAAACTGATGAAGGTTCTTCGGAAGGTGAAGGCTTTACAACAACGCGAAGCTGAGAACCAAAAAGTGGTTGACGGCTTTAAACAAGCAGCACCATTCTTAGTGGATGTTGTGCCGGCCGGCAGTGTGATTTCACAACTCAAAGGGCACACGCTCTTACATGCTGGGCCACCAATCGACTACCCTGAAATGACGGAACCAATGCAGGGGGCCTGTGTTGGGGCAGCCTTGTTCGAAGGCTGGGCCGATAATGAGGCGGATGCGCGTCAGATGCTTGAAAACGGTGACGTCACTTTCATGTGTAATCACGAAGTACAAGCTGTTGGTCCAATGGGCGGGATTACGTCTGCCCACATGGCCGTTCTAGTTGTTCAAAATAAGTTAAAGGATAACTTTGCCTATTGCACGATGAACGAAGGTATCGGGAAGGTTCTTCGCTTTGGGGCCTACTCACAAGAAGTGATTGATCGCTTGAAGTGGATGGCAACGGTTCTGGCACCAACCTTGAGCAAGGCTTTGAAGAAGATGGGTGGCTTGAACGTCAACGTCATGATGGCAAAGGCAATCACGATGGGGGACGAATTCCACCAACGTAATATTGCGGCTAGTTTGGTATTTTTGAAAGAAGTGACGCCAACAATCATTGCGTTGCCAATCGATGAACAGGATAAGCAAGATGTCATTCAATTTTTGGCTGATACCGATCAATTCTTCTTGAGTATTATGATGGCAACTGGTAAATCCATGGTAGATGCTGCTCGGACTTACGAGCACGGGACAATTACCACGACGATGACCCGGAACGGGAAAGATTTCGGCATCCGGATCAGTGGTCTTGGCGATCAATGGTTTACCGCACCTGTTAATACGCCACAAGGTCTGTTCTTTACGGGCTTTAGTCAAGATGATGCTAATCCAGATATTGGTGATAGTGCCATTGCTGAAACGGTTGGTTTCGGTGGAATGGCCATGGTTGCTGCGCCAGGTGTAACTCGGTTCGTTGGCTTCGGCGGCTTTAAGGATGCACAGCGAATCAGTGACGAAATGGCGACAATTACGATTGATCGTAACCCGAACTTTACGATTCCAACGTGGGATTTCCAAGGTACCGCAACGGGGATCGACATTGTGAAGGTTGTTGAGACTGGGGTGACCCCAATTATCAACACTGGGATTGCCAGCAAGGTTGCCGGGGTTGGCCAAGTAGGTGCCGGAACGGTTCGCGCACCACTTGCTTGTTTCCAAAAGGCGTTGGTTGCCTATGCGGAAAGTCAGGACCTATTAAGCGCTGATGAAGCTGAATCGATAACGAAAGAATTAGTTAAAAACTAGGGGGTGTTTGTTATATGACACAACCGGTCAATGGAGAGAAGAGCAATATGCTCTCTCTCTATTTGTCTAACCAGGATAAGGGCGTTGTTAAAACGGTTTTCAGACACAGTTTTAATGTGGCGTTACCGCAGATTCTGTTACACGTTGGCAATGCCGGTGATTCGCTGTCGTGTCTTGGATTAACGTTGCCAGATGAGGTGATGGATCAGCTGATTACGAAGGTTGACGTAGGAAATCTAGTTCGAGCAGTCCACGAAAAGTTGTATGTCTATACTGAGCGTGAAATTGTGACCATCAACTTAGCAGCATTAGCAACCGTGGATTTACAGATACCGCGAGTTGTGGTTTCGCCAACGGACCTAACGACAGTTGTTCAGCATCTACAAGCAGTCTCGTTTACTGAAAATTGGGGATTACGTGATGTGACCACTCCGGACAAGCTTGTGGCGCAATTAATGAGTAGTCGAACGGTAACGGAGATGACCGAAATAGCGACCTATCTCTATGGTCGCGGTCGGGGGTTAACGCCAAGTGGTGACGACATTCTTGTGGGATTTTTGAGTGTGCTACAGGCAGTTGACGCGCCAATTTTGTTGCAGTGGCAAAACGTTGTGAGTGAAGTCATGACAACTCGGACGACAACGGACGTTTCGGCTGCGTATTTAAAAGCCACGTTAGCCGGGTATACCTCAGCTAGGGTCAAGGCATTATTGACCTGTATCGATACGCAGGAGCTGACACAATTACCAGCGTTAATTGATGCGATTCAACACTTTGGCCATACGTCAGGGACGGATCTGTTGCTGGGAATTGCCACGGGATTTAGACGCTATCAGCAGTTATCTATGGGAGATAAAAAGGCTTAGAGGAGCTTATCCCAAAAAATCATGGAATCTCATGTAAATTGTGCAATAATGAATTTGTAAGCGCTAACAAAGTGACATCATTCTTGACTGATAAACTAAGGAGACTTTTAAGATGGATATTCTGTTAAAGCAAGTACGGTTAAATGATGAAGAAACTTTAAAAGACGTCGCAATCACGGATGGCAAAATTGCGGCAATTGCGGAACACATTGATGAACCAGCCGACCAAGTCATTGAAGCTGATGGCAACGTGTTGATTCCTGGATTGGTGGAATCTCATATTCATTTGGATAAGGCGTTGATCTCTAATCGGGTGCATAATCAATCCGGGACGTTGAAGGAAGCCATTCAAGTGACGGCAGAAGCCAAGCCAACCTTTACCAAAGAAGATATTTACACTCGAGCAAAAAAGGCCCTCGAAATGGAAATCGAACACGGGGTCACCAACATGCGGACTCATGCGGAATTCTCACCAGACACTGGGATGGATGGGTTTAAAACTATTTTGCAGTTGAAGGAAGAATACAAGGACATGGTGGATATGCAGGTCGTAGCTTTCCCTCAAGATGGGATCTTCAAACTGCCTGGCATGACGGACATGATGGAAGAAGCAATGCAGTTAGGTGCCGATGTAGTTGGTGGGATTCCTTACGTTGATCCTGATCCAGAACAACATATTGATTTCATTTTTGAATTGGCACAGAAATATGATAAAGACATTGATTTCCACCAAGACTTCTTTGACGATGCGGATAAGATCACGGTTGATTACATTGCCAAGAAGACTATTGAAACTGGTTGGGAAGGTCGCGTTACGGTTGGTCATGAAACGGCACTCGCTGCCTTACCGCCTAAAGAACTGGAAAAGATGATTGAGCTTTTACACAAGGCACAAATCAACGTCATCTCAGTACCAGAAACTGATTTACACTTGGGTGGCCGGACTGATTCGTACAACGTTCGTCGTTGTGTAACCCCAATTCGGGCTTTGCGGAAAGGACACGTCAACGTGGCCCTTTCAACCAATAACATCCGTAACCCATTTACCCCATTTGGGAACGGCGATATCATGCAAGTTGGGTTCTTAGCAGTACCGGCGGCACACCTTGGTGGCTTAAACGATTTGCCATCAGTGCTTGAAATGCTAACAACTGATCCAGCCAAGATCTTACACTTAGACGACTATGGCATTAAGGAAGGCAATACTGCCAACTTAGTCCTGCTTGGGACGAAGCGTAAGGCGGATGCTGTGATTGACATCCCAGAACGACTCTACGTGATTAAGGATGGTCGCATCACGGTTAAAACTGAGAAACACGTCACGGTTTACCGGAAATAATTGAAACTGAAAATGCAGTGCTGGATGATGAATCGGCACTGCATTTTTTAGTTTGAAAACGGTTCCTTAAGGGATAAAAAGTAGTCCACTTTTTTAGACCGTGAAGTGACGATTTGACAGTTGGTTTTTCCTATAATGAAAATAATAATTAAACCGGGTTATAGGAGGATACTTACTATGGGAAAAACGATTGTAGTGGCACTGGGCGGAAACGCAATTTTGGCAAAGGATGCCAGTTATGAAGCGCAAAAAGCGGCGGTTGATCAAACAGCTAAGAGTCTAGCGAAACTCGTCCGCGCTGGCAATCGACTTGTAATTACCCATGGTAACGGGCCCCAAGTTGGTAATTTACTGCTTCAGCAGTTGGCTGGGGATTCTAAAAATAACCCAGCGTTGCCGTTAGATACGTTGGGCGCGATGACGCAGGGCAGCATCGGTTATTGGTTGGCCAATTCACTAACGAATGTGTTAGCTGACTATCAACCGGCGATTACAACCGTTCTGACTCAAACGGAGGTTAGCGTAACGGATCCGGCGTTTAAGCACCCAACGAAGCCGGTAGGGCCGTTCTATTCTGAGCCAGAAGTCGCAATTTTACGTCAAGAGAATCCGGATTTTGTGTACAAAGAAGATTCGGGCCGTGGCTGGCGGCGGGTAGTACCGAGTCCCGTACCGTTACGAATCAATGAAATTGAAACCATTAAAACGTTAGTCAACAACAACGTCCTCGTTATTGCTGGTGGCGGCGGTGGTGTGCCTGTGGTTCGTCGTGATGGTCAGTTAGTTGGAGTTGAAGGCGTTATTGATAAGGATCTGACGACGGCTAAATTAGCAGAACAGTTGGAAGCCGATGAATTGTTAATTTTAACGTCGGTTGATCACGTTTGTTTAAATTATGGCAAATCGAATCAAACTGAACTGGGAAAGTTAAGCTTAGAGGACGCCGAGGTTTTGATCTCGCAAGGTCAATTGGGCGCTGGCTCAATGTTACCAAAGGTACAGGCAGCTAAAGAATTTGTTGAAAAACGCCCCTTTGCGCGAGCGATTATTACGAGTCTTGATAACCTGAATCACTACTCAAGCAATCAAGCGGTTGGTACGACAATCACAAGTTTGATGGCGGAAGCAGTTGGACGATAGTCTGATGTCATTAAGATATAACTGTAATGAAATATACCGTGGATTTCCGATGGGGTGAAATCTACGGTATATTTATTTCTGTTTTGAAATTAAAGGTAACGTTATTACATTAAATCCTCAACAAAACGTACTGAGGATTGCTCCCAATACTTTAGATATTGCCGTTGCACATTACCATCTCGATTCAACAAGTACAATCGAAAGTGAACTGGATAATTCTTAGGCTGCCATTGCTCTAAATAGGTATACTGGTAAACCATCCCTAAACGTTGCATAACTGCGCCACTTTTCGGATTCTGAACATCATGAGTGGCGGTAAGGTAAGGGTAGTCGATAATGGATAATTGGGCAATGAGTGCCTGACAGGCCTCGGTCATGTAGCCGTGTCCCCAAAAGTCACGATTCAAGCCATAGCCTAAATCGTGACTTTCATCAGCATCGATGTTGAGATAGCCGATTGCTTTGTTGGTCATTCGCTGGCAAATGGCCAAATGGTAGCCGGTGGTAGTTATTAAATACTGGTCATGTAATAGTTGCCGAGCCTCGGTCATTGTTTTAGGCACGAACCACGGTAGAAATCGGTTAACGACTGGATCTCGTTGAATGGCCATGAATTCAGGCAAATCGGCCTCGGTGAAAGGCCGTAGAATGAGACGCCTAGTTGTGATTGGGGTCATAGTGAGTCTCCCTTAGTAGATTGATTGAGTTTAGTCTATCATAGTTAATGTGAGCGTTACGGATTTTTAGTGGATTTGAATGACGGATGATTTCCCGGGAAATGGACAACAAGCAATCGGGGTGTGCCTTCTGCAACACCCCAATTGCTCGACACAACACCCCCAACTCAGGTAAGCTAAACACATCAAAAGCACACAGGAGAGCAGGGGAGACAACAATGACATTAACCTTCGGCAAACAACTGCAAACGCAGCGACAAGCGCTGAAAATGACACAACAGGACTTAGCAGAACGCCTACACGTGACGCGGCAGACGGTCTCACGGTGGGAGACAGAAGCGTCTTATCCTAACTTGGATATCTTAGTTGAATTGAGCACGGTATTGAATCTATCATTAGACGACTTGTTAAAGGCAGATCAATCTAAAGTGGTTGCTGATATTAGTCAAGATGTGCGGTTAAAGCGTCGCTATCGGCGGTGGTTATTTGGGTTAGGGAGCGTGATTTTGATCCTCATTATTGGACTGGGGATTCTCAGTTGGGGTCGGTATACTCAGAACGAATTGATTGATCGCTTTAACCCGTTTTTGCCAACGGTGCGCGGTTATGCTGTTGTGCCGGAAAAGACCCCAACTAAGATCGAAACGGAGACGGTGACGCTTCAAAATGGTCGTCACAAACAGGAACGGGTTAAAACGCCACAGCCAGTTAAAGCGTTTGTTACGGATAATGCTTTTGGCGAGGGTCAGTGGTTAACCTTTCGTGTTGGCATGATCCCCAAGAAGGGCATGAACTACGCATACGTGCAACATAAGGGCAGTTATGTGAGCCGGGCACGGTTGTTAACGGCGTCGGACCTACCCAAATTAATGCGCAGTGTCATTGGGAAGACCTACTTTCCGTTTGATCAGCATAGGGAACCCACGCATGGACCGTTGAATCCGTTTAGTGCAGTGACCAGTGAAACGATGGTTGCAACGGATTAAGGACGACTATTCAGGGGACGATAAAGCGCACCACAGATGCCATGAATTAGGCATCCGTGGTGCGCTTTAATTAGGAGTTGAAGTTAGTCTAAAATATTCAGCCCAGTCGCCTTAATATCAGCTTCAAAGCCCTTAACGGTATTCATCGTCACTTCATCGCCAGTTTGACCAAACTTAGAGACTAACTTAGCGATAATGGTCGGTGGAACGGTGATGATGTCCACACCCTCTTGTTCAGCCTGGATGATGTTGTAAATCTCCCGGGTACTTGCCCAGAGGAGTTCAACTTCGTCGCGACCAGCGGTTAATTTCACGCTCTCACGGACGAATGACATTGGGTCAGCACCGGTATCGGCAACCCGGCCCACAAAAATCGAAACGATACTTGGAGTGCCAGGGGCGATGGCAGCAACACTTTCCTTCACTTGGTCAACGGTGGCGATTGCCGTGATGTTGACTTGGATGCCAGCAGCGGTCAAATCGCTGATCAATCCAGCGGTTGATTTGCCGTCAGTTGTGCGGATCGGTACCTTCACGTAAACGTTAGGGCCGAGGTCGTGCAACAACTTGGCTTCTTTAGCCATGGTGTCGAAGTCGTTACTGAAAACTTCGAAGGAGATCGATTCGTCAGGGAAGGTTGCGACAGCCTTCTTCGCGAATTCGAGGTAGTTCGTCACGCCAGCCTTCTTTAACAGGCTAGGGTTAGTGGTAAAGCCGGTAACAAATGCATTTTGGTTGATGGCCTGCATATCTTTTAAATCAGCACCATCGGAGTAGATTTTAGTTTTGAACGTTGGAGTAGCCAATGTTAATTCACCTCATCAAGTTTAGTTTATAAATCCAAGTAAGCATCCCGAACGGCGTCAGCGGTAATGCCGAACTGTTCGATGATTTGGTCTGGGTTCCCAGACTCGCCGTAACGGTTGTTGATCCCGATGGCCTTGCCATCCAAACCAACGTAGCGTTCCCAGCCAAAGGTCGTACCCATTTCGATGGAGACCCGCTTGGTGACGCTGGCAGGTAAGACCTGTTCGCGGTACTCGGCTGGTTGTGAATCGAAGAGTTCGAAACATGGGAGGGAGACAACGGAAACGTCGTGGCCAGCCTCACGGAGCTTGGCTTGGGCGTCCATTGCGGCCTTCACTTCGGAACCAGTGGCAATCAAGATGCCTTCTGGCTTGTCGGCGTGGGCTGGTGATAAGACGTAGCCGCCGCGGCAAACGCCTTCGTCAGCTAAGTTTTCGGTTTCTGGCAAAGTTGGCAAGTTTTGACGGGTCAGCACTAACAGGGTTGGTGTGTGCGCTGAAGCTAAGGCTGCCTTCCAAGCCGCCGTCGTTTCGTTGATGTCAGCGGGCCGGATCACGTTAATGTTTGGCATTGCCCGGAAGCCCATCAGTTGTTCGATCGGTTCGTGGGTTGGGCCGTCTTCACCGACTGCGACAGAGTCGTGGGTGAAAATGTAGGTTGCGGGGATCTTTTGGATCGCCGCTAACCGAATCGCTGCCCGCATGTAATCGGAGAAGACGAAGAAGGTACTACCAAATGCATGGATGCCACCGTGCAAAATCATGCCGTTAACGGCAGCGGCTTCAGCGAATTCACGCACCCCGAACCAGATGTTTTTACCCAGTGGGTTGTCGGCTTCGTAAGCGTCGGCAGCCTTAACGTTAGTCTTGTTAGATGCAAACAAATCAGCTGAACCACCCCAGAAACTAGGAAGTTGTTCAGAAAGGGCTTGAATGACCCGTTGGCTGGTGTTACGGCCAGATTCGGATTCACCCACGTGACTGACGGGTAAGTCGAGTTCGGCGTGAACGGGTTTGAAGCCGGTTAAGAATTTATCAGCCAGTTCAGGGAATTGAACGGCATAAGCTTCAAACAAGGCGTTCCACTTTTCTTCAGTCGCGATGCCACGGGCCCGAACGTTTTCGTCAAAGCCGTCTTGCACGTCTGAAGGAATTTCGAATGGCTCGTAGTCCCAGTGAAGGTTTTCGCGGGCGTACGACATGTGAGCGGAGCCAAGTGGCTTCCCGTGAACGGCGTTGGTCCCAGCGTCTGGGGCACCGTAGCCAATCACCGTCTTGATATCGATCAAGGTTGGTTGGTCGGTATGTTGCTTAGCGTATTCGATAGCGGCGCTGATTTCAGCCACATCGTTACCGTCAGCCACGTGCAACACTTGCCAGTCGTAAGCTTCGAACCGCTTGGTGATGTCTTCGGTAAAGGCCATATCGGTTGGACCATCCAACGACACACTGTTGTCATCGTATAAGACGATCAGTTTACCAAGCTTCAAGTGTCCAGCAAGACTAGCAGCTTCGTGCGAAATGCCTTCCATCAGGTCACCATCACCGGCTAACGCATAGGTGTAGTGATCCATAATGTTGAAGCCAGGTTGGTTGTATTGGGCAGCTAAATGGTTTTCAGCCATTGCCATCCCGACAGCCATCCCAAAGCCTTGGCCAAGGGGACCAGTCGTTGCTTCAACGCCGTCAACCACCCCGTATTCAGGGTGACCAGGGGTTTTACTGCCTAATTGACGGAATTGCTTCAAATCGTCAATGGTCAGCTGGAAACCTGACAGGTGTAACAGACTGTAAAGCAAAGCGGAACCGTGGCCGGCAGAGAGAATAAAGCGGTCGCGGTTGACCCATTTTTGGTCAGTTGGGTTAATGTTTAAATGTTTAGTCCATAAAGTATAAGCCATTGGCGCTGCGCCTAATGGGAGACCAGGGTGGCCAGAGTTAGCCTTCTCAATCATATCGACACTCAAGAATCTTAAGGCGTTGATTGATCTTTGGTCTAGGTTACTATTTTGCATGTCATCACGCTCCTATGTCCGAAAATATAAGGTATTAAACCGATTCTGTCAACTCGTTAGCCCGGGAATGGTATAGCTGAAACTTATGATTGTTTCAGGCTAATTCCAACAAATTAAATCGGCTTGAAAGCGCGTTACCATTGGTTTTTCCGGGAAGAAGCACCTGAGGATGGTAACGAACTGAAAATTAAAGGACGTTGATTGGAATATTGAAATAATGATCATTTCAATGCGTGATGCGAAGCAAGTTAAATAAATTGAGAATCAAAAATGAGTACCTTGAAAAAATATGAAAGCAAGTTTCATAAGGGAATGGTGGCGCGAAATTCAGGAATGCACCAATCGTTTTCAAATTTGTTTCAAGAAACCTCCAAAAATTAAAGGGAATTTAATGTAATTTTTTGAAAAGGTTAATCTTATGATACTCGATTGATTGCTAAAAAGCGAGGTTCTAGCTGAATTATTTTGCAACTTCTAAAATTGTTTGGGTACGCTGCTGGTTCTGAATTCGCGAAAGGGTTAAAATTTGAGGTGAAAACAATCGATGAGGAGGACTTCAAATGACGACGTTTGATCGAAATAGTTTTTCGCTGAACGGTAAGGTGGCGTTGATCACGGGTGGCGCCCGCGGATTGGGTCAGTTTTATTCCGAGGCACTCTCGCTTTATGGGGCAGATATTTTCGTGGTGAGTGCGTCCCAGAATGGTTGGGATGACACCCGACAAAAGGTTGAGCAAAATGGTCAGCAGATTGGGTTCTTACAGCAAGACATTACGGATCCGGCCGCTGCCGACCGCATCGTGGCCGCTGTTTTGGCTCAGTTTGGCCACTTGGATATTTTAGTGAACAACGCGGGCATCCAGATTCGAAACGACGTGCTCGACTTCAACGATGAAGACTGGCAAAAAGTGATCGACGTAAACTTGAACGGGTTGTACTACTTGTCTCACGCGGCCGCCAAGGTGATGGTCAAGCAACAACACGGTAAGATTATTAACATCGGGTCGATGCAGTCGTACCGGGCAGGTAAGCGAATTTTTCCATATGCCGCTAGTAAGCACGCTGTGTTAGGACTAACGCGGGCCTATGCGGATGCCTTAGCGCCAGACCATATTCAAGTGAACGGAATTGCGCCGGGATATATCAAAACGGATATGACCACGGCGCTACAAAATGATCCTGTCCGTGGTCCTGAAATTCAAGGGCACATTCCATCGGGTGATTGGGGCACACCAGACCAATTGATGGGGCCGATGGTCTTCTTAGCGAGTGCAGCCTCGGATTACGTGACTGGCGTGATGTTGCCGGTTGATGGTGGGTATTTGCTACGTTAGACGACGCTTGCGAAACTTGTGCTATAATGACAACAGAACTTAATTTAAATTAACTAGGGGCGCAATTTGCTGAGACGGTGTCGAGCCGAACCCTTTGAACCTGTGAGCTAACCCTCGCGTAGGAAAGTTAATGTGACTTGCTAACTAACTGCCGACTGGGGATGACTCCGGTCGGCTTTTTTGCGCTTGAGGAGGACCTATTTTGACAACCTTTACAGATCAGATCCATACGGCGGCAGCCCCATTGTGGCAGAAGAGTTTTGACCATCCGTTCATTCACCAGTTGAGTGCGGGGAGCTTACCCAGTGAGGTATTTCGGTACTATTTGATTCAAGACCGGTACTATTTGAGCGAGTTTGGTAAGTTGCACGAACAGATTGCCGATCAATTAACGGATGACAAGGCCAAGGCCTTCTTGATGGCCGGTGCACAGGGCTTAAAAGACGGCGAAATTGCTGTACGTGAGGGTTTCTTTGAGCAACTCAACATTACTGATGACGAATTAGCACACACACCAATCGCGCCAACGGCGTACAACTACGTCAACCACATGTACGCGGAACTTTACCGGGGCACGACAGCCCAAGCGATTGCGGGTTTGTTGCCATGCTATTGGCTCTATAACCAAATTGGCCAGCAACTAGTCGCGCAAGGCTCACCAAAAGAGCTGTACCAACGGTGGATCGAAACGTACGATAGCGATACCTATACGGATAGCGTCAACCAAATGATCGCGCTGACAAACCAAGCAGCCGAACAAGCGGATGACGACACGCGCGCGAAGATGCAGACGTCCTTTGTGCGGAGTAGTGCGTATGAGTTGGCGTTTTGGCAGATGGCGTTGGATGAGCAAAAGTGGTAGAGCGTGAAAAAATCGGTTAAAGTGTGGCGTATAAGGGCGCCCAAGCAATATCAGCCGGTCCTTGGCTGGTATTGCTTGGGCGCCCTTATACATAACACTTTGATTTTTTTCACGCATTTCGGCGTGGTGGCCGAAAAACACAACTGCTGACAAACTTCACAAAATAAGCAAAATCTGAGAAATCCAAGCCCAAACAGAGCCGAAACCAACGCTGCCAGAAAGCACGTCGCCAGTATCACAAGGTCGTGACCAAGACGCGCTCATACCTAACGCACTACCAGAACGTACCGGAAAATACGCCACAATCAATCTAAAACCGCTAACCCCAATCTCGTTCAACCACTACTTTCTAATTTTCCCCAGCCCCTTGCACAACCCCCAACACACCAGTACAATAACTCAAAAGCAACCACGAAAGCAGATGGAAATAATGGAAATTCGAGAAATCACCCCACAAGACGACGCCCAAATGGCGCACATTCTCCGGACTTGTCTGGAACAGCTTCACCTCAACCTCCCGCACACAGCCTACTACGACCCATTTGTTGACCACTTAAGCGAGTGGTACGCCAAGACCCCGGATGCCAAATACTTCGTGGCCCTAGCAGATGACGGTCGGGTAGTCGGCGGCTGCGGTGTTGGCCCAATTGCACCAGAAGAAGGCATCGCGGAGTTACAGAAACTTTACGTTGATCCTGAATACCGGCACCACGGTACGGCAACCCAGTTATTGCCACCGTGTTTTGCCTTTGCAAAACAGCATTATCAAAAGCTCTATCTGGAGACCTTTGATACGATGTTGGCAGCTAATCAGTTGTACCTGAAAGTGGGCTTTGAACAGCTCGACAAACCGTTACCACAATCAGAACACGGGGCATGTAACGTTTGGTATCTGATGAATCTTTGAAACCGAGCAAAGCGTTGCTAGTCGTGAGTTAGGGTAGCGGTGTCAGGTGAGTATTTTTAGCGAAACTGAAAATTAAATTTGACAACTGCTCATAATCAGACTATATTTGTCATTAAATTTTAATTCGTCAAATTAAAAACTTTGAAGAGAAGAGCGTCAGTTGCGCGTCTGCAGAGAACTCCGGTTGGTGGGAAGGAGTCGTCGTTACGCTGACAAAGATGAACTCTGAGTAGTTGATGATTGGTCCGTGGGGCTGGTCATTCGGTGGCAACCGTTACGTGTTCGGGACGCGCTTGCGTCTCGATGAGGTGCGAGTGATCGCACACAGTAAGGGTGGTACCGCGCATTGTCGCCCCTTGTCGTAGAGACAGGGGGCGGCTTTTTTTATTCTTAGCAATCTTTGACGTTAACTTCCAGGAGGCAATTCAATATGACTGAAACTACTTTAACCCAATACCCAAACCGTTACGATGTCGTTGGCAGCTTATTACGGCCAGCAGATTTAAAACAGGCCCACAAGGATTTAGCAGCTGGCAAAATCACTGCCGCTGAACTCACTGAGATTCAACGTAAGGAAACGAAGCGGATCGTTGAAAAGCAAGTTGCGTTAGGTTTTAAGGACGTGACTGACGGTGAATTTAACCGCAGTTGGTGGCACTTAGACTTCTTGTGGAACTTGACCGGGGTCGATAAATACGATTACCACAAGAGCTACAAGTTCAAGGGCGACACAACGCGGACCGATAACGTTGAAATTACTGGTAAAGTTGCCGCTAACCCGGATCACCCATTCTACGACAGCTTCAAGTACCTGCAAGCAATCACGCCAGCTGACGTGCGCGTCAAGCAAACCATTCCATCACCAACGATGTTATTCCGTGACAATCGGAGTGACCGTTGGAACGAATTTTACGAAACTTGGGATGCTTACTTGGCAGACGTTGCGCAAGCTTACCACGATACGGCCTTGCACTTCTACGACCTCGGCTGTCGTTACCTTCAAATCGATGACACGACTTGGGCCTTCTTGATCAGCAAGTTAAACGAAACCAAGGACCAAGCGGATGAACATGCTAAATACGTGAAGTTAGCTGAAGATGGCGTTCGGGTGATCAACGCCTTCTTGAAGGGCTTGCCTGAAGACTTGACTGTCGCAACCCACATCTGTCGTGGGAACTTTAAGTCAACCTACCTGTTCTCTGGTAGCTACGATGATGTGGCTGACTATTTGGGTCAATTGAACTACGACGGCCTCTTCTTGGAATACGACAACGAACGGGCTGGGAGCTTTGCGCCACTAGCACGGATTTGGAACAACGCGCCAAAGAAGCGGTTGGTACTGGGCTTGATCACTTCAAAATTCCCAGAATTAGAGGATAAGGACGCTGTGATTGCGCGCATCCAAGACGCCGCTAAGGTTGTGCCACTTGAAAACTTGGCACTATCAACGCAATGTGGTTTTGCGTCAACTGAAGAAGGTAACCAGTTAACGGAAGACCAACAATGGGCTAAGTTAACCTTGGTAAAAGAAATTGCCGAAACAGTTTGGCCAGAAGCCTAACTATAATATAGAAGATTAAATTGAGACGATTCCCGGCAAGTGTCAGTTAAACTGAACACGAAAGCGGGAATCGTCTTTATTTCGGCTTTGAGATTCCGCTAAATTTCCGGTAAGATAGATAGCAGACTAAAGAAGTGAGGGACTGACATGATTAAACTAGTTGCAGTGGATATGGACGGGACGTTTTTGCGGGATGACCGGACGTACGATAAGGACCGCTTTCTGCGGCTTTTCCGGGTGATGCAGGAAAAGCACATCCGGTTCGTCGCAGCCAGTGGCTCTCAGTACCAGCGGTTGCGGTATAAGTTTGCTGAAGTGGCGGATGAGATGGACTTTATCTCCCAAAACGGTGCCATCGTGCACAGTGGTAGCGAGCTGAAGCAGATCACCCCAATTTCGGATGACCAAGTTCACAGCGTGTTAAACCTGTTGCACCAGCGGTTTGGCGGCAACGACATTAATCAAGAAGTGGTCGCCGGGTTAAACGGTACCTACGTGGGCACTGATATTTCACCAGAAGCGTTAAAGGTGGTCAAATACTACTACCGGCCCGTTGTGTCGGTACCGAGTCTCGCCAAGTTGGTGGGCCATTCAGTGACCGATCAATTTACGAAAATCGCGATCAACTTTGCGGACCACGTTGATTTCCAAGCAGCATCGTCAGCGTTAAGCCGCGCATTACCTGAAGCATTATCAACGGAAACCTCAGGCTTTAACACGGAGTTGATCGGTTCCAGCAAGGCTAACAAGCGCTCCGGTATCCGGGCGCTGCAGGAAGCTTATCAAATCGCAGACGATGAGGTCATGACCTTTGGCGACAATGGCAATGACTTAAGCATGTTGACACTGACCCCACACAGCTACGCCATGAAAAACGCTGCAGCAAACATCCAGCAGGCGGCTGGTCATGTTACGACGGTTGATAATAATCATGATGGGGTGTTGGAGACGTTGGCGGGGGCGTTGTAGGAGCAGAGCGTAAAAAAATGCGGTTAGACCCCAGAATATAAGAGAAGGACCCCCAAGATGCCTGGGTTTGGCATCTTGGGGGTCCTTCTCTTATATGGCCGGGGTCTGCATTTTTTTGCGCGTTTAGGCTATATAACAGTAGCGAGCTGATAGATAAACATCCTGAGATGTGCAAGTTAAGAAGTTAGTTCGATCCTTGTCGATGTCGAGACTCACAACATTGCAATAACCAGCTTTGAACGCTAAAACGAAATATAGTAGTAATCATGATAACGCCTTGAATCAACCCAGCACACCCGCCAACAGCGCTCTCCGGCAACAATTTTCGGCGCGATTTGTGACTGTGCTGGGTGGGGTTGCTTTAAACGAGTGGTGGCTTGAATGCCGGTGCGTTTTGGCTACCACGCCGAAACGCGTTCCACGAAGCAAAGCGCTGCATGTAAGGTAAAACCCGCAAAAAGGCCCAAAAACCGGGCCTTTCTGCGGGTTCTACCTTACATTTCGCGCTTTAACCGCTTCTCCTCACGCTCTACACAAACTCAATATCCATCGGAATCGACCCCACCAACGATTCATGCACCGTACATTTTCTCACCACTTCATTCAAGAAGAACTGGTGATCAGATGGGGTGAGGTTGGTTTCAGCCGTAATCTTGATGGTGATATGGGTAACGCGTGAGCTACCATCCTGATACGTTGTGGTTTCGCCCGAGACGTCAACTTGGAACTTTTTGACAGTCAGGTGTTGATCGTCATTTTCGATGTCACGAGCAGTAACGCTCATACAACTCCCAACGGCGGCCAGCAAATATTGAACTGGGTTTGGCGCAGCGTCAGTCCCTTTGGCGACAACGGGTTCATCTGCTAGAAATGTGTGACCACCGGTTCGGTTCATGACCTGAGTGCCGATGGGGCGTAATGTTGAATGGACAATGTATTTTCCCATAAGTGTGGATCCTCCTCGTAACGCTATAATTGGTCTCATTGTACCATACCTATCCAGTAGTGATTGGGTTTGACACTTGGCTAGCGGCGCCGGTAATGGCACGAAAAAACGACTTTCAGAAGGGGTGAGCCTTCTAAAAGTCGTTTTTTAATGACTATTGAATTAACCAATAACCCGAACTTGGATCGATTGACGACCAAATTGCATGGCTTCGGCGTTTGTCATTGAGATATCGAGTTGGTTGGGGTTGCTGTAAGCAAAAGTCCCAGTATCGTTAACCACTCGTTGCTCAGTGTGACCGTCTTGGAACTTGATTTCAAGTTCAGTCCCCTTAGGGAAACGATCTAAAGCAGCGGCAACGCCAGTCCCGGTTGGGATTGAAGTGCCTTGGCCACCAGCGGCGATTTGAGGATCGTAAGCCGTTGCGACCATGGTTTGCCAGCCTGACGTTGCGGTGCTGTTAGTGTCAGTGCTGGTTTTAGTTGTCGTACTCGTTTCAGGGAGATCCTTGATCTGAGTCGAAGCCGTTGATTTAGCGGCTTTCTTAACGATGAGGCGTTCATTTGGATGGATCGTTGCGCTAGTGCCAGAGAGGTGGTTAGCGGTCACGATTGCTTGAGTCGTGGTGTTGAATTGGTCGGCGATAGCCCAAAGACTGTCACCAGACTTAACGGTATAGGTGGTAGCGGCGGAAGCTGAAGTGGTGGCAAAGCCCAAACCAATCAGGGTGCCGAACAGGATTAAACTACGAGTAACGAACGTTTTTTGTAACATCGAGTATGTTTCCAACCTTTCAAGATATCCGAGTAATATAGGATTTTATTTAATAGTATGATAAGAATATTGTTAATATTTCTGACCACGCTCACTACTATAACATGCAAAAAGTGGATTTCAGTAACAAAATCGCTACATTAATTCAGGACTCGTACATCTAACTGTAATATTGTCATATTCGTGTGATGTTATGAAATATGTAAGCGAAACATGACTAAAACGTTACAACGAAATGAAATCAAAGTTAGAAAATGAGAATTAGCTCGACATATAAAACGGGAATTAAACAAAGATAAACGAAAAAAAGCGCCTCCACCGCAAAAGAGACGCAAAATCAAATTTTTGATGAGGGCGGTTCAAATTGAAAATTAAGGTGACAGAATTGTTACAATAGCGCTAAAATTGCTGTTTCATCGACGCTAAGTTGGTCGAGTAAAAACGCATTTTCGGTGATCAATCCGAGTTCGGCACTTTGGTCGCGACGCCAGTCTTGCACCTGTTGTGCCGAGATAGGATGTAATGATGTCGTGTGATCAAGGTGACAAGCTAAAAGGTAAAACGTTTGGTGATCCGCAGATGAGAGATTGGCGGTGATGAGTTGATGATAAGCAGTTGCTAATTTTGCCGCAAGTGGATTTTCAAAGTGCTGATTTAACTGAGCAGCTTGTTTAGCGAACGTTTCTTGCTCGGTGGTCGTGAGTGCGTGATCGAGCATGGTTAATTTGGTAGTGTTGTAAAATGCTGCGAGTTCTGGGGTGAGTGACGACATTGAACGGACCTACTTTCTAAAGATAGTGTCAAACTATGTGAGGGCGGCTATAAAAAACGCCATTGTTTGCTTAGTAATCAAACAGTTTTTCTCACCATAATCGTAACAGATTTTTATGGCAGTTAGAAACTAAATTGGGTACAATCAAATCGGTATAGACAACAGGTGCGCATGTACGAATGGGGTGAACGAAGTGAAGTGGCAATTAAATCGACTGAGGCTGTCACCGGTATGGATTGCGGTGGTACTGAGTACCGGTATCATTGGCTGTCAGATCCTATTCGCACCGGGATACGTTGATAATGGTGACTTTGCTGGCATTTTACGATCAAATGGCCTTTATCAATTAGCGCATACAACGCGATTTAACTGGCACTTTGGTGTGATGCAGTACTATAATCCGGCATTTTTGGTTCACGGGACGACCCAGTCGTTATTGATTCAAATCGCCATGTTGCTGAGTCGGTTAACTGGGCATTCGCAATTGTTCGATATTCGCTACCTTGGTTTTGTGTACGAGTTAACCTATCTTGGTGGTATTGGTCTGTTAACACGGGCGATTACAACGCCCCAACGAACCGTTAAGAACTACTTTTTAGCGGGGTTAGTGGTCGTTGTTTTGGCGGATGCCGGCATCATTCGTTATTTTAATTCCTTATATCCGCAGGCGGCAACTTTGATTCTGATTGTTTACGTGGTGGCACTAGCATTATTACTTGTTAGATATAAAACTGTTAATCTATGGCTGATTGTTAGCTATTTTATGGCAGTGATCCTACTCTTAATGGTTAATGAGGATGGCAACTTCTGGTGTGTTGGGGTCATCTTTATAACTTTGAGTCTCTGGTGTGGACCGATGCTAGAAAAAAGGCGGCCCTACCTCATTGCGGGTATTGGTTTGATTTTGATGTTCAGCGTGATAACGGCGACTAACTTACCGAAGGATGCGCAGATGATGAACAAGTACCAAGCTTTTACTCAAGGTGCGTTAGTTGAAAATCAGCATCCGGAGCGGTATCCGGCCGCTAAACAGATCAACCCCCAGTTTACGTTGATGCGGGGGAACGCCTATTATCCAACGGCGTATGCGGCCCTTAAACCAAATGGGGCATATACCCAACGTCACTTGCTACAGCGCTACAACCTCTCTTGGGTGGTGACGTCGTATGTGAATAGCGGCGCTCAATTTTCACGGTTGCTAAATGTCATGGCTAAAAACACGCTGGTAATCCCACTCACGACGCAAGGATCAGTGGTTAGCTTTGCCGGTTATAGTCAGTTGATGGCGACGTTTTATCCGAAAACGTATGGCTTTAATGTGTTGTTAGCCTTAGTGATCCTTAGCGGTTACGCGGTGGGCTTAGTGACTGGTCTCCGACGTAATCAGTGGGCGGGGTTTAGTCGCTTCATGATGATGTTTGGGTTGTTAACGACGATTATATTGATTCCAATCGTAACAATCGTGAACTATGGCTTAGCTAATCTGGCAGTGCACTTAGTTCCGGTCGTAGCCTGCCTGAATTTAAGTTTGATCTTGGTGGTAGCTGATTGCTGCCACCGGCGCATACTGCGCGGAACGGAGGATGAGTGATTACGAGAAAATGGCAACGGTGGTGGGCGGTGATTGGCGTGGTATTCGGATTGGGATGGGGACTACTGTCGCAACCGACAAGGACTGAAGCAGCAACCAAACCCGTTTTATTAGTAGTTGATTCTCAAAATGCCGCGACGACCGCTCCCGCACAACTGGACGCCCTGCAACGGTTGCTGACCAGCATGGCGCTACCGGTAGAAACAGTTCGGTTAACCGCGTATCGTGCGCACCAATTAACGCCGCGGCGATATTCAGGTGTGATCACAATGATCAATTGGCCGCAATCACGTTTGGGGAACGCCACTTTTGAACGAGATCGTCAAAAGTTCAACGGCCCTGATCTGCACATTGGCGCTAATTTAACAGCCTGGGAGGCCAAACGGCTAGGGGCAAAACGAGTGGCGTTGCACCATCAACAGTTCAACCTACGAGAAGGTGAACAGCAACAGTTACTGCCGTATCAAGTTGCAATGACGGGGCTGACGCGCTTGGCAACGACTAGTCAAATTCAGGGCTGGTTGGTCACCCAAACTGCTCAAGAAAGACACTACCCGTTTGGCTTGGTCACTCGTCACTGTGGATATCTGCCATATTTTGAATCACAGGGATTAGCGTTGATTATGGCTGCCAAGACGATTAGGACACTGTTTCATAGTGGTCAACCGCAACCGCCACTTTTGACGATTACTGGTGTGACACCGTATTCGGATATGAACGCGTTACTTCGAGTCATTCGGTTGCTTTATCACGAAGGAATTCCATTCGCAATTAGTACGACGAGCGTTGACGTTAATACGAAGCTTCCGGCCTTTGAACGGTTTAGCGCAGTACTTCGGGCAGCGGAGAAACGTAATGGCATCATTTTTTTAAGGACGCCGATTGAAACGGGGATCCAACGGTTGCGTGGTCGGACGCTCCAGCGAGTATTACGGACAGAGGTTACGGCGCTTAGCCAGCACAATGTATTTCCAGTGGGGTTAAGTTCACCAGGGCGATGGAACCAAACGCTTCGAACGCAAACAGCGGGGCTGTCATTGGCCTCGACTAATTTACTGTTACCTACGCCGACCACTGTTAAACTGACTGATCACAACCAACGAGCCCGAACCTATGCCCACAGTTTTTTCGGAGTTCCACTGAACCAACTATCAACAGTGACGCATACTGAAGCGGTTCAGTTTCAGATGCCGACGGCGTTGACGGTGCCGTTACCACAACGGGCGACTGACCGTCAGGCCCTACGCCGGCAACTGAGGCGATTGCAGTTAACGTGGTTTAATCCGGCACTAGGGGCGCTTACAACGCGAATTAAGACGGGATCAGCGGATGTGCAATATCAAGCTGGCACGTATCAGTTAAATGGGCGAATCGTTGCTGATTTGGATGTCGGCCCCGGTTGGTGGCATCAACGGCAGCCTAAGCGGCAAGTGAGATGGATCGATCGCTATTTTCAAGTTCAGTCACACGTTTTGCTGGGGGTGTTTATCGGGTTTACCGCCGAATGTTTATTAAATCTGATTAAAGGAGTACGTCACGCTAATGTCAGCAGTTGATACAGTTTTATTCGTTGCCGTGTTGGCAATTTGGTTGATTTTAATTGTGAACTTGATCCTCACCATTGCGGGGTATAGCTTTTATTTGAAATGGCACCGGACGCCAGAAGCGCGCTTGCCGAAGCAACCGCCGATGGTGTCGATTTTAGTGCCAGCCCATAACGAAGGTCGGGTGCTGGCCAAGACCGTTCAGGCGTTAATGGCGTTCGATTATCCGGCCAACCGTTATGAGTTGATCGTCATCAACGATAATTCCAGTGATGATTCTGCAGCGGTGTTGGCCCAATTACAGACAGCGTATTCAGGGCGAGCGTTAACGGTGATCAATACGGATGCAAAGACGGGTGGACGTGGTAAGTCCAACGCGTTAAACATTGGCCTAAAACGTGCTCGCGGGAGTCTCATTTCAATCTATGATGCCGATAATACCCCGGAGACGGGTGCGTTGCGGGCGTTAGTTGCAACGTTGATGCGAGATGAACAGGTCGGGGCGGTGATCGGTAAGTTTCGAACCCGTAATAAACTAGCGACCATTTTGACTCGCTTCATTAACATTGAAACCTTAGCCTTTCAATGGATGGCGCAGGCCGGCCGCCAACAGTTATTCAAACTTTGTACGATTCCTGGCACCAATTACGTCATTCGCCGGTCAGTACTGACGGCGGTTGGCGGTTGGGACGTTCAGGCGTTGGCTGAAGATACTGAGATTAGTTTTCGACTCTATCAATTGGGCTATCGCATTCAGTTTCAACCACAAGCCGTGACGTGGGAACAGGAGCCACAGACGTTGGACGTTTGGTTTCGGCAGCGGACGAGGTGGGTGAAGGGCAACATCTACGTCGTTTTGAAGAACTTACCGTTACTATTAAGGCCTCAGGGACGCCGGATCCGGTTTGATTTGCTTTACTTTTTTGCGATTTACTTCCTATTGATGACGGCGCTTCTCTTTTCCGATACGGTGTTTGTGCTTAGTGTGGCGGGCGTGGTCCATTCGACCCTTCCCGGAATCGGTAACGGACTTTGGGTGTTTGCGATTGCGCTCTTTATGATGAGTACGTTTCTAACGATTACAACGGAAAAGGGCGAGATGACGTGGGTTAATTTGGGATTGATCGGCTTAATGTACGTTGTTTACAGTCAGATGTGGTTAGCAGTTGCAGCTTACGGAATGGGGGCGTATGTTTGTGAACACATTTTTCACCAACAAGCAAAGTGGTATAAAACAAAGCGTTATTAAAATACTGGGGCTGGTGACCGTTGTTATCGCTGGTTTGATGAGTTTCACGATGGTGGCGCGGGCCCAAAGTTATACGCAACCGTTCCAGAATCAAACGACAACGTTAATGGGAAAATCAGTGCAGGCCAATATGTATTTTGTCAAAATGGGGTACTGGCGCTTAAAAACGGCGACCCTTAACCTTAATTTTCAATTATCGCAATTGAGCGATCGCCAGACGTCGGACGTCACCGTAACGTTAAACGGTGTGGCAGTTGCTTCGTTTCGACCACAAGCAACGACTGGTCTTCAGACTAAGCAACTCAATATTCCAACGCGATTGATCGCGGGAACGAACAACCTTCAAGTTCGAGGGCAATTACTGAATCGGGTTGATCAGCAACGGGTGACTGTTGCCCCAACGCCAGCCAACTGGTTGACGATCGACCAACGGAGTAACGTGAACTTTGAGTATGATATTGCGCCGGCCGAGTCAAAAATTAATTCCTTTTATGAACACTTTACTGGAACTGACACGATTGTTGACCAGCAAGCGGTGATGGCGATTCCTAACCAACCAAGTCAGGCTGAGCTAACCGCTAGCTTATACGCCTTAGCGGGACAATCGCGATTGATCACGACCGAAGATGAGCAGTTGCCCGTTGTTCAACTAACCGATCCAAAGGTAAAACGGGCGCATTATCAGATGTTGATTGCGCGTTATCACCGATTGCCCAGAGCAGTTCGAGAACGATTAGACGTGAAAAAAATGCAAGGTGGGGCGCTGATTCAAACGCTGAAACTTGAAGGCCATCAGCTACTGGTGGTGACTGCCGGAACTGATCAGTTGCTCATCAAAGCAGCCAAGTTCGTAGCGAATCAAGAACTGATGCGCGAAACCAGTCAAGCCGCTAAACGAGTTACCGGGGGTACACCAACGTATACGTCGACACTTCAGTATGATGGCAGTTACCAGCTGACGCCGACGGATGATCAATTAACGGGAACGGATCATCAGGAAAAGGCCTACTTTGTTAGTTTACCGACTGATCGAACGAACGCCAATGGGTCGACGATTCATTTGAAATTTCGGTACGCGAAAAATCTGAATTTTAAACAATCCTTAGTTACCATCAAGGTGAATGGGCAGCCAATCGGTAGTCGGCGGCTGTCGGCTGCGCGGGCGGATAATGATGAACTCACCGTTAAATTGCCACCCAATAAAGCGTTGAGCAATGCGTTTACGATTCAAGTGGGCTTTGATCTCATGCTGCCCGGTCAGGATAACGATCGGGCAGTCAGTCAAACACCGTGGGCGACTGTTTTGAGTGGGTCACAAGCGTTTATTAAATCGCAACCCAATCGAGATTTGTTGTTTGATAACTATCCAAGTACGTTCATTAAAAATCGGACCTTTAACCACGTCGTTGTGGTGGCGCCACAGGCAATGACCTCGGCAGACTTTGCAACGATGACGAACCTGTTTAACCTGATGGGAAATTTTGTTCAGCAAAACACCGGTACCATTCAGGTTTATCGGCAGCGGCCAAGTCGGTCAGTATTAAAAACGAGTAGCGTGATTGCGTTTGGGACGCCGGCTCAAAATAGCTTAATCAGACAGTTGAATTCACAGTTATACTTCCAATTTAACCGCCAGTTTACGGGCTTTCGCTCGAACGAAAAGTTAAGTCTAGAAAGTCGTTATGCTCAAGATGTGGGGACGGCCCAATTAATTCGCTCACCCTATAACGCACAACGAGCATTGTTAGTGGTAACGGCCCCGAAGCCAACGGACGTTTATCGGGCCTCAACGCAGATCAACTTACAGCGCAACGTTCAGCAGTACCGGGATGCGGATGCCATTTTAGTGGATCGTGACAACCATCATTTTAGTTACCGATTTAAGAAAAATAAGGCGTTGCGTCAAGCGATGCCAGTGTCTCGGCTTATTCAAACGCATTCACAACTATTGCTCTTTTTAGCAGCCGGCTTGGGGTGCCTTGCGATTTTAGGCGGTGCCGTTATCTTGATTTTGCGAAAAAACGGCTTTTTGAAACGGGAGGCGAAGCACGATGCACGCTGATGATAGTCGGGCAAGTTTATTAGCAGATGTCGGCTTGTTGCTGTTTTTAACGGTGATCAGCTTGACCGTCGTATTAGCTGGCATTACGCATCAACTCTGGCTAAATGCCTGTTACATGGGCATCACGTTGGTCGTGATGTTGGTGACCTATTTCTTCGGCATCGTTCCCGGATTACTGGGAAACTTACTATTCGTTTTGGGCCAAACGGCGTTGATGGTGGCCGTTAATTGGCATCACGCCGGGCAGTTACCATTGACCCTTAGTTTTTGGTTGGTCGTTCCTGGCCTGTTATCCGGGACGCTTGCCATGATGATGACCCAGCAACAGCAATTGCAAGCGAATAACGACTTATTAAGAACACAGTTAACAGAACGGGGCGCATTTGATTTACAAACTAATTTGCGAACAACGGTGGCCTACGTAGCGGATGCCCGGGTATTTATCGAAAATCACCGGCGGTTTCAGTTGCCGGTCACCATGGTCGTTTTTCGAATTCGCTACTACCACGAGTTACAGCAACTGATCAGTGAACAGCAATTACAAACGTTGCTGGCGATGACGTCCAACACGTTAACGACCGCAACCCGGGATAATGATGTGACCTACTATTTGGACAATCAACTGCCAACGTGGGGGACGATTCTGTATGCGGATGCTGAAACTGCCGCGGTTGCAATCGCCAGAATTAAACGGACTTTCGCAACGCAATTGCTAGCAGAAGCGGAGTTAAAATCGTTGGATACCACGCTCGTCTCAGGTGTCGCAAGTTGGAACCCGGAGACGATGGCCAATCCGTATGATTTGATGAATGAAAGTGTTCGGGAGATGGAGTTTGATGTGGGCCAGAGCGGGGAAAGATAGTTCGATATCAGGATGGAATGACTTTTATCGACTTTGCACAACAAAAAACGGAACTGAAAAATTCAGTTCCGTTCGGTAAATCAGAATTAATCTTCATCATCCAATTTTGAATAGCCCGGGGCAGTGAAGCGCGCTTCATCGAACCCGGCTTCCCGTTCTTGTTCTACGGCCAATTGAGCCACCATGTTGAGGTAGTTGAATGGCGAATCGAAGTTCGGGTTAAACAACATGTCAACTAACGAGAGATCATCGATCGTGTTGTTATTTTGAATGGCCAGCGAAATGGTATTCGCTGACTGGGTAATATCGTGATCACTCCGAAGTTGCGCACCCAAGATCTTCCGGTTATCCCGGTTGTAGATTAAGATAATCGTCAGTGGATCCGTATGTGGCAAGTATTCTGGTGCCCAGGTGCCATCATAAACGACTTCTTGAGCGTTTAACCCGTAAGCTTGGGCGTGTTCTAACGTTAAGCCAGTCGTTGCAAGGGCAGTGCCGAATAGCTTGAGGGCAGAGGTTGCTTGGGTCCCCATGTAGGGGTAAGTGTTGCCAAAGACGTTGTGGGCAACTAACATCGCCTGCCGAATAGCGTTCGTTGCAAGTGGCGTGTAAGCTGCTTCACCTGTTGGGTTAAAGCGAACCATCGCACAGTCACCGGCAGCGTAAATGTCAGGGTCAGAAGTCTGCATGTATTTGTTAGTCAATAGTGACCCGTGTTTTTCGATGTCAACTTGGCCCCGCAACAGCGAGGTGTTTGGGACGAAACCGGTGCTGACGATAGCAACGTCGGTTTGGAATCCCCTTGGTTGGTTTCAATCGTCAAAGTGCCGTCATCGTTACCCGTAAAAGCAGTTACCCGGTGTTCAAGGTGAACCGTAATATCGTGGTCACGCAGTAAATCAACGGCCCAAGATGACATCCGCTTGCCCACGTAGTTGTTCAAAATTTGGCCACGTGATTGGAACATTTGCACGTCATGGCCCGTTTTAGACAGGCTTTCTGCAAATTCCGTGCCGGAGTAACCGGCCCCAATGATGGCGATATGGTGGTATTTTTGAGCGGCGTTATAAATTGCTTGAGCTTGCTGGTAGTTCTTGCACAGCAGAACCCGTGAGTTATCGATCCCGAATAGTGGGGGAACGACAACCGAAGAGCCGGTAGTCATGATCAATTTGTCGTAGGTATCAGTGAAGACTTCCCCTGATTTCATGTCGGCAACTTGAACGGTGTGTTCCTTGGCGTTAACCTTAAACACATCGTGGTTATCGTGTACGGTTGCGCCCAATTCGCGCAGTTCATCTGGTGACGAGTAAAACATGTCCTCTAAACGCTTAACTTGCCCATCAAGGTAAAGTGCGATCCCACAGGAAAGAAATGAGAAGTTGTTATGCCGTTCGTAGATTGTCACGTCGGCGTCTGGGTGATTTTTTAAAATCTCAGTAGCTGCAATTGTCCCAGCGTGGGTGCAGCCAATAACGATAATTTTCATGGTGTTGGCCTCTCCTAACTTAAAGCTTTTTAGAATGATTCTTAGTTACTTATGATTGTCAAATAATTATACCTATATTCTACATCAATAATGATATAATTAACCTGTTATTTTAAATAAAATTCGGGGGAGCGTGCCAATGTACCGATATTTTATTCAACCACAGCTGAATAAATTTACGAATTCGTTGATCGGTTATGAGATGTTAATTCGTAAATCGGCTGATGACCGCTGGATCCTTCCCCAAAATTTTGCGTCAATTCCGTTGGATATTCAAGTTGACCTGTTAAAGCAGGTTGCTAATCGATTAGCCTTAAAAGTGGGTTCGGTTTCGTTTAATTTGAACCGAACACAATTTGTAAATCGTGATATGGCAGCGGCACTGATTGATGCCCAACACGCAATTTACCCGGTCACGTTAGTCGTTGAAGTGACCGAGGAAGAAAGTGATCAGGACGTAACGATCGCGCAGTTAAAGCAGTCGGCGGCCGAATACGAACGACATGGCATTCAGTTGAGTCTGGATGATGTTGGGACTGGTCGCAACGTGTATGAGAGTATAGAAGCGCTATTGCCCGATGCAAGTGAAATTAAAGTTGCGATGCAGAATTTTCGGCAGTCTGAGCGGACGACCGAGATTCCTGAGCAACTGCGTTATTGGCGAGACGTTGCGGCGAAACACCAATTGCGGCTAATTGTTGAAGGTACCGAAACGGCTGAAGATGATGCGTTACTGGATGAATTGGAGATTCCACTTCGTCAGGGGTATTACTACGGGAAGCCACATTTATTTAGCTAATAGTCGATTTAATGGGATTAACGTTGTTGATTGGGGAACAGCATTTAAAAAAAGCACCTGGACCAATGAGCTGGTTTGGGTGCTTTTTTGTGGGTGAAACTGTGTGACGATGATACCTATTTTGTACCGCATAAGCAATGCGGTTTTAAGGATATTGAGTGAAATTGGCGACGTGCATTGCTGTTACTTATTTTCAGCGTCACTTTGGCTCTTAGTTGGTAATCATTGGGACCAGTGTGAAGCTTGAGGACGTAACCGCTTTGATTAGCCTGCGCCGAAATGAGCTCCGCAAAGCAAAGACTTGCACATAAGGCCCCTCCAACACAAACCCCAAAAACCGGGATACTGCAGTAAGAATACCAAGTGGAATTGGCGACGTGCATTGCTGCTACTTATTTTCAGCGTCACTTTGGCTCTTAGTTGGCAATTATCGGTACCAGTGTGAAGCTTGCTGACGTAACTGTTTTTAGGCTTCTGCGCCGAAATGAGCTTCACAAAGCAGAGACTTGCACGTAAGGCCTCCTCACCACAAATCCCAAAACCCGGGATTTCTGGCGAGGAGGCCTTACGCTCCAGTCTCTAATCACTTTGTTACGCTCTCTAGTCTACCTTCACCTTCCCATGAAACTTAACGAAGTACAAAATCGTCATCAGGGCTAAGAAGACGACCCCGACGATAATTGAGATTCTGGTTTCTGGGTTGAAGAACATGAAGATCAACGTTAGCAATAAGAAGGCCAACGTGAGGTAGTTTGAGTATGGTGAAAATGGCATCTTGAACGGATGCTGGTCCATCTTGGCTTTATGTTGCTTACGGAACTCGATTTGACTGATCAAAATCACGAACCATGGCACCATGCCGGGAAGGACACTTGAACTGTAAACCATGACGAAAATGTTGTCGGCACCCTTGTACACGTATGGCAGGACGAAGTCGAGGACCACGCCCAAGAAGATCCCAAAGGAAATCGCGATAACGGAGTAGAAGGGAACGCCGTGACGGTTCAGCTTTAAGAACCGCTTTGGTAATTGACCGTTGTTAGCTAACGTAAATGACATCCGGCTAGCGCTGTAGATCCCGGAGTTTGAGCCAGAAAGGGCCGCGGTGATCACCACGAAGTTAATGATTGAAGCTGCAGCGGTAATCCCAATCTTAGAGAAAGTTTCCACGAATGGTGAGCCAACGTTGTTGAGTTGGTTCCATGGGTAAATACTCAAAATTACGAAGATGGCGCCGATGTAGAAAATCAAGATCCGGAAGACCGTTGAGCGAATCGCTTTGACCAACGTATCTTGAGGGTTTTCTGCTTCACCAGCAGTGACCCCAATCAGTTCGATCCCTTGGTAGGAAGCCAACACGATTGAAAGGGCGAAGATAAAGCCCTTGAAACCACCGGTAAAGAAGCCGTGGGTCCACATGTTGGAGATACCGATTGGGTGGAAGCCGTTACCGATCCCGAAGACGATCAGGCCAAGGCCAACAACAATCATTAAGATAATCGTGACCACCTTGATCAAGGCAAACCAGAATTCCAGTTCCCCAAACATCTTAACGGAAATCAGGTTGGCTAAACACAGGAAGGTGATGGCAACGATTCCGGGAATCCAGGCTGGTAATCCTGGCCACCAGAACTCGAAGTACCCCCCAATCGCAATCATTTCACTCATGCCCACGACCACGAACTGGAAGATATTACTCCAGGCGGTGAGGTAGCCCGCCAACGGATGAATATATTCCGTCGCAAACTTGGAAAATGAGCCGGTGTCTGGGTCAACGTAAAGCATTTCGCCCAAAGCACGCATAATTAAATATAAAAAGATCCCCGCGATTGCGTAGGCAATCAGCACAGAGGGGCCCGTCCACTTAATGGTTGACGTCGAGCCCATAAACAGGCCGACCCCAATCGTTCCCCCTAATGCAATCATTTGCATCTGGCGGGCGCTTAGTTTTCGTTTCATAAGTCTAATCCCTTTCATGACCAAATAAGTTCAAAACTGACGTAAGTTATGTAGCCCATCGATGGATGAGGTCCACAAAATTATATGTTATGATAACGATAAATAGTGACACTACCCCCATCATTATTTATTAATATCGTATGAGAACATGCTACACGAAAAACGGTGGGAGCGCAAGTTACTGTCGGCAATGAAAACGGGTGGTTTCGGTACAGTCGTCTGAAAACAAGCAGGCCGTACAATGACCTTAGATAAGTTGACGATAAGAACTGAAAAATTGATTGATCTTACATGAATTTGAGAATTGAAACGGGTATTTTTCAATAATATGACGATTAAAAAGGACTGATTTGAATGATGACAACGCACCAGCTCTGGCAAGACTTAACCTGGCTGTCGATTGATGAACCAACGGATGCGGACTTACAAAAGTTACGAGAAGACCACCAGATTTCTGCTAAATACCTCTCGTACATGAAAGATTCCCGGGAACGGGCCCGGTTTGACTATGACGCTCAGCAACAGTGCGGTTTATTGATCTACCGGTCGATCAATCGTGAAGAACGGGCGGCGGGGCAGACGAATTACTATGATACGGTGCCGCTCTGCTTTATTTTTCGGGGCAAGACGCTGATCACGGTGACGCATCGCAAGAACCGGTATGTGACGGGTGTTTTGAAGCAAATCGTAACCGAACTTCAGGAACGACAAATTGAAGATAGCCTCTTTTTGTTGGTCTTTCGGTTGCTGTTTCAACTCAATGAAGACTATTTAGATCGAATTGACGATATGAGTAAGATTCGCGAAAGCTTGGAACACTATGGTAAGCGACCCAGCAATCGTCAAATTGCGCAGCTATCAGAGTTGGATAAGCGGCTAGTGTATTTGAGAACGGCCGCTAATAACAACGTCATCGCGATTCAGCAGTTACAGGTGATGTCGGATGCGGATGACGACCCACTCCAAATTTCAAAGGCGGAGATGCAGCACTTAGTTGACCTCCAAATTGAAGTCGAACAGAGTCGAGAGATGGCCAACATCGCAGCTGAAATCGTGGAGCGAACCACAAGTAGCTACAACAACTTGTTGGATAACAGTTTGAACAATACGATGCGGATCATGACGGTGTGGTCACTAGCCTTGGCGGTGCCGCCAATCGTTTCTGGTTTCTGGGGCATGAACATGAAGCTCCCGCTAACGGGTGAGCCGTGGGCGTGGGAGCTGTCGATTGGGTTGTCCATTGTGCCGATTGTGGGGCTGTTGTGGTATTTGATTAGGCATAGAGATTTGTAGAGCGCAAAGAAAAGCGGTTAGGGAGTGGAGCGTAAGGGCGGCAAAGTCATACTGGCTGGGTTTTGGCCAGTATGACTTTGCCGCCCTTACGTGCAACTCCCTGCTTTTCTTTGCGCATTTCGGCGTGGTGGCCTAAATGAACAACGCTGACGCTTACACAACAGAACCGATTATCCGAAAAGAAAAATCCCACCCCGAGCCTAAACAAACGTAGTAGCAAAGCACATCGCCGGTACCGCTCAATCATGACAACGTCCAAACCAACCAATTTGTAGTACTTTGTGAAATAGGCGTGGCGGGCCAAATCAACAAACTGATTATCTGAAAAAAGAATTCCGCATAAATCTGAAACCAACCTAACCACCAAGCACATCGCCAAAACAACTCAATTATTTTTTAGTAGCGGTATTTTAATTGCCATAATATGAAAGTAATCCCAACCTATTTTCAAAAAAACAATCCCCAGTAAAATAAAATTTAACATTTTCCTTGACGAATCTCCAAAGAAGGTATAAATTAAAGACAAATTAACGATTGATGAGAAAAACAAATGTGATGACGAGGAGAGTAGCTTTCAGCCAAGCTCTAGTGAGTCCCGATGAGTGGAAAGGGATAGTGGTACTGATCGTGAAAGTAGCCTCTGAACAGTGAATGCGATGTGTGAGTGTTCACGGTGGGTCCCCCTTAACGGACACGCGTATCGCCAGTGATGGCTGTGCGTGAGAGGCAGTGTTGTGAGGACACTGCGAATTAAGGTGGTACAGCGCCAATAGCGCCCTTGACTAAGTGATGAACTTAGCCAAGGGCGCTATTTTTATTCTAGCTTAACTTACATAGCGTGACCCATTTTTCTCATTAATCGCTCAAAACTACTTAGGAGTGTGATTTTAATGAAATTTGCAATGATTGGTGCAGGCGCAATGGGTTTACGGTACGGGATTTTACTACAAGAGGCTGGCAATGACGTTACCTTTATCGATACGTGGCAACCACACATCGACAAGATTCGCGAACAGGGCGGCGTTTACGTTTCCCGGGATCACAAGGATCGGCATTTAACCAAGATTAAGTTGGAAACCCCAGAATCTTACAACGATGACCCCGACATGTTAATCTTCTTCACGAAGCAAATGCAGTTAGCCGGCTTCTTGGAACGCTGCTCACACTTCTTCAATGACAAACAATACGCCTTCACCTGCATGAACGGGATGGGCCACATTGAAAAATTACAACAGTATTTTGCGGATGACAAGATCATCGCCGGAACTGCTTTGATTGCAACGGTTTTGAACGGACCTGGCGACGTTGACTTTATGGGCAAGCGTGGCGCTGGTAAGATGAACATGGCGAACTTGACCGAAAAGCCAGACGAAATGACCCACCGTTTATTCGACGAACTTCAAAAGGCGCAAATGAACCCAACGTTGACTACCAACTTCAAGGGAACGTTGATGACTAAGGTTATCTTTAACTCCGTTATCAACACGTTATGTACCTTATTTGAAATTCAAATGGGTGAATTTGGGAACTTTGAAAAAGCCTACGACCTTGGTCGTCAGTTGATCGACGAAGCCTACGACATCTGTGAACGAGCCGGCATCACGTTAGTTTCAACCCGTGACGAAGAAATGACGGCCCTTGACCGTAACACGCGGATCGATATGCCATTGCACTACCCATCCATGTATCAAGATATGATCCATGACCGCCCAACCGAAGTTGACTACATCAACGGCTACATCGCTGAACTTGGACGTGAACATCACTACGAAGCACATACGCATATTTTCTTGACTAACTTGGTTCACTTGTCTGAATATCACCGGGCAAACGAGAAGAAGGCTAAGGAAGCGGCTAAATAATCAGAAAAACGATGACGCTGAGAGGTTCGGCGTCATCGTTTTTTTTGTTGTATGAGGTTTTGATTTACGTTTGTAAGTGTTGGTGCAATTTGGGTGTTGGCTGTTTGTCATCGCTTCGCTCGCCAAAGCCGCGTAAAACCGGTGCTCTCAGGCTACAAAATTCGGCGCCACTTAAACTGTCATTTTCAGGGTTCCTGAAGTTACGAGAACTTGTCAACCACGCACTTTCTGGCCACCACGCCGAATGGTGCTGCGCGAGACTGAGAGCTGCATGCAAGGCGACATCGGTAAACCCGCCAGGCCCGGGCGCCTTCACCGATGTCGCCTTGCACACCGCTCTCAACCCGTCTCGCTCCGCACACTAAACCCGATAAAACCCAAGCGGATGAATCGTATAAAGTTCCGACATCAAGTCCAGCGTTTTAAAGAGAATGTGCTGCTGAGCAAAGGTGCCCGAAATTTCAATGTAAAAGGCGTAGATGCCGATTTGTTGCCGAGTAGGTAGGGACATAATAGTCACTAAGTTTAAATGAGTAGCGGCTAACGGTGATAAAATTTGCTGTAAAACGCCAACCTCTTCAGTCGGTGGCGTAACGAACATCGAGAACTTGAAGGGGGCTGATGGTTCCGTTGGGGCAGTTGGTTCGATCAGGGAAGCCGGTTGTTTCTTGAAAATAATGAAGCGCGTGGCGTTATCAGTTTGATCTGCCACGTTATCCTGCATCAATGGGAAGTCTTGCACGGCCATTTGAGATTGTGGAATGATGGCCGCGTCACCGGGCTCGCCCGCCTGCAATTTTTCAACGGAAACCATGTTGCTGGACGTGGTGATAATTTGGACATCTGGTAGACTGTTCAGTAATTTTTGGCACTGACCTTCCGTTTTAAACTGCACGTAAATTCGTTTGATGTCGCTTAACTGAGTAGCCTTTGCGGCTAAGCCAAAGTTAACGGGAACGGTAACTTCGCCAATTTCATCAATCTCAGAGGTTTGAAGGCGTTGAAGGGTGGCTAACACGAAACCATCGAGTTGATTTTCCAAGGGCAGTAAGCCGATGCCATCTGGGGTAACGGCTTGGTACACTTGATCAAAGGTGGCGTGGTAATCAATTTCAATGTTATCAATGGGATGTTGTTTGAGATAGGCTTTGGCAGCAGCGTCGGCAAAGGTGCCGGCTGGGCCGAGAACGGAGAATTTCATTGGACCGCTTCCTTTTCGAGAGAGTTGTTAAGTCGATTATGGGTGCTAATGAGAACGGTGTCAATATGGGGAATGGACCAGTTATTAAGTTGTGCACAAGCAAATTACTACCCGACTTGGTCGAAGTGTGGGAAACTAATAATAAGTAAGAACAAGAGAGGATGATTAGCATGACAACCATTATGATCGAACCAGCCGTGCAAGACCGGTTAAAACAGCACATGAACCCTGGCGACCACTTAATTTTAGACTTTGATGATGGCGTTGGTCGGTATTCCAAAGTGGGGGTCTGCTCGTTAGACGTTAGTTTTCGGCTGTTGATCGTTGCCGCTGACTCGTTGGATTCGGTATACGATACGACATTAGATAGTCCTTTGGGTAAAATTTGGATCAAGGGCTACGCGGCAAACTTTGTCGATGAAGCACCGAAGTTAAGCTTGAACAAGTTTGGCCTCATCGCACTGACAACGGCGACTGGCACGGTAGATAGTAATGTTGCCGTGCTGGATCATCCACAAGTTGTGACGGAATAAGTCAGAAAGACGCTAAGGAACTCTGGTTAAGAGCGCCTTAGCGTCTTTTTAATTACTTAAAATACCGCCGAATCGTTTCCTCAAAAATTGCAATAAACTGTTCGTAAATGGGCAACTCAATGTATTCATCAATCTGATGGGCGGTCATATTGCCGGGACCGAAGACAGCTACAGCCATTTTGGGGTTAGCCCGAATCAATTCCGAAGCGTCAGTCCCAGCAGCCGACCCACCGATGGGGAGGTGCTGCTGGAGGCGGTGTTCACCAACCTCGCGAAGAATCTGGATCAATTTATCGTTAGGATCGCTTGCCACGGGGAGTTTGTCGCCCAAGAGGTTCAAGGTCAACTGACAGCCACCCAAGGCATTTTGCGCCTGAATCAACGCGTTTAAGTGGGCGAGAATGTCCTCGTTTGGCACTTCTGGGACCGTGCGCACTTTCATGAATAGTTCAGCTTGGGATGGCACGGAGTTTAGCTGTTGGCCACCCGTGAACTTGGTGACGACTGGAATCGTTCGACCCAGTACCGAGTTAGCGGCGGTGAGGGTTTGGAAGTAGGCGGTTTGCTGCTGATAGTAGGTCATGAGGGCATCGATGGCGTTGAGCCCCAGCTCTGGCGTGGAGCTGTGTGCCGCCTTGCCCTTCGCTTGGACGGCGTAAGTAAGGGAACCCTTGTGCGCAAAGTTGAGGACGAATTGCTCGGCCGCATGGTTTTGGGGGAGCAACGTTTGAATCTGTTCCTCAGAAAAACGAAGCGGGTTAGCGGGCGGCGTTTGTTTGAGCCAGTCAACTGGAACACTGCTGGGTTCAGCGGTAACTAAAACGGTCACGTCATCAACGTAGCCGTGTTGGGCAAAATACTGCGCCCCCTGCATATGATTCGTGCTGCTAGACTCTTCACCCACGGTCGCCAGTAAGCGGACGCGACCGTGAAAATCAGGGTCATTAGCTAAGGTGATCATCGTCAAAATTTCAGCGGCGAGGCCCGCCTTCATATCACTGGTACCACGACCGTACATGCGCTGATCGATGATTTCAGCACCAAGCGGGTCATGATGCCACTTGGTTTGATCACCTAAAGCGACAACGTCTTGGTGGCCTTCCAACGCAAAAACGGGTCCTTCAGTTGGGCCAATCTCAGCAACCACGTTATGACGGCCGGGTTCCACTGCTAATAATTGGTGGCGAATATGGTGCTGGGTGAGGTAATCATCTAAAAAAGTAGCGGTGCGGTCTTCGTGACCACCCACCGTATCAAGTTGAATCAACTGTGTCAGTAAGTCTAACTGCTGTGCATCAAGCAAAACAATCACGTTCCTTTATTAAAATTCGCGGCGTTAAGCGCGTCCCGTAGCGATAAAGATCGGAAAACAGGTCATGATCACGGGTCTCCGAGTTGACAATCAAATTTAAATGAGTAAAATATTAGAAAAAGATTAGAATATTTAATCGTTATTATAGTATTTATTCGCAACAACCGCAACTAACGGGTTGCAGGGGCGAAACTAATAAAAAGGGTGATTCATTTTGGCAGAACAGGCATTGGTTCCAACGGACGTCGAAGCGCAGATGCAGGCGCTTTTTAGAAAACTGCATCAACATCCAGAGTTAGCTGACGAAGAGCACTGGACGACCCAGCAAATCAAGTCAGTTCTTGCAGATCTACATATTACCGTTCAAGATTATGGGTTAAATACCGGGGTTGTCGCCGAAATCGTCGGTGACGCACAGGGGCCAACGGTTGCCTTGCGGGCGGACATTGACGCATTGCCCTTACAGGAAGAAACGGATTTGCCATACAAATCTCAAATTGACGGTGTTGCGCATTCTTGCGGACATGATTTTCACACGACCGCTTTATTAGGGGCGGCAGCGATGCTTCAAGCAGAACGTGATCAGCTTCCGGGCAAAGTTCGCTTATTATTTGAACCCGGCGAAGAACGGCATACGGGGGCGAAGGCGATGATCAAGGCCGGCGTACTCCAAGATGTGAAGGCCATTTTTGGGATGCACAATATGCCCCAGATTCCGGTTGGCACGGTGGGGGTCAAAGTTGGCAAGCTGATGGCGTCTAACGATAATTTCCAAGTGACCATTAAAGGTCGAGGATCGCATGCCGCAATGCCGCATACTGGTCGTGATCCATTGGTGGCAACTTCGGCAATTGTTTTGATGCTCCAAACGATTGTCAGTCGCAATATTGACCCGGCTGAACGGGTCGTGTTAACCGTGGGGCAGATCACCGGGGGCCACGCGAATAACGTGATTCCGGATGACTGCTTCTTCCGTGGAACAATTCGTTGTTTTTCTAGCGAAAGCCGGGCACTGGCTAAACAACGGTTTAACGAATTAGTGAGCCAAACGGCCCTAGCTTACGGTCAAACGGCGGACATTGAATGGGATCAAGGGCCAGCACCGGTCAACAACGATGCCGAGGTTACCGAGTTGGTGAGCCAGCAAGCAAAACAGTTTATGACGGTGGCACCTGCTGAGCCAACGAACGCGGATGACGACTTCGCCAGTTTCGAAGAGCACGTTCCGGGATGCTACGCCTTCATGGGCAGCAAGGGGAACGCAACGTTGCACCATTCAGACTTCATTGCGGATCCGGCGGGCTTAAAATACGCAGCCAAACTGCATGAGACTGTTGCCAAAGCACTTCTCAAACGTGAAGTTGAGCGCTAATCGGGTCTATAATATAGAAGAAACAGAACTGATCTGACGGAATTTTGATAACGGAAAAGGGTGACTGGGCGCTGTTCTGGCACCCTTTTTGGCTGAAATCGGTCAGAGACTACATACTTAATGGGAGGAATTCAATTGAAATTTCCAGAATCGAACGTCTTACAGCATTTACCAAAACAGTTTTTTGCCAGCTTAGTTGCGAAGGCCAACGCTAAAGCGGCCTCTGGCGCGGATGTCATTAACTTAGGGCAGGGGAATCCAGATCAGCCAACGCCGGACTTCATCGTGAAAGCCATGCAAGAAGCAACAGCTAACCCAGCAACGCACAAATACTCTCAATTCCGCGGGATGCCGAATCTAAAACAAGCGGCCGCTGATTTTTACCAACGTGAATACGGCGTAACGTTGGACCCAGAAACCGAAATTGCCATTCTGGGTGGTTCTAAGATTGGTTTGGTTGAACTGCCATTCGCGTTGTTGAACCCGGGAGACACGATGCTGTTGCCGGATCCAGGCTATCCTGATTACATGTCCGGCGTTGCGTTAGCCCAGGTCAACCTGGAGTTGATGACGTTAAAGGCGACTAATCGGTATTTGCCAAACTACGCGGACTTAGATCCGCAAGTAGTTGAGCAGGCGAAGTTGATGTACCTCAACTATCCGAACAACCCAACCGGCGCCGTTGCAACGCCGGACTTCTACGCTGAGACAGTGAAGTTTGCGCAAGCGCACCACATCGGCGTAGTCCAAGACTTTGCCTATGGTGCTTTAGGGTTTGACGGCAAACGTCCAGTCAGCTTCCTCCAGACCCCAGGGGCCAAGGAAGTCGGTATCGAAATGTACACTTTATCCAAATCCTTCAACATGGCCGGTTGGCGAATCGGGTTTGCGGCGGGAAATGCCGATATGATTGAAGCCATTAACTTGATTCAAGACCACTTATTCGTGAGCGTCTTCCCAGCAATTCAAGACGCAGCGGTTGCGGCTTTGAATAGTGATCAATCTAGCGTTAAGTCGCTTGTAGCGCTGTATCAACGGCGCCGGGACCAGTTCTACGCCGCTGCTCGCAAAATTGGCTGGGAACCATACCCATCTGGTGGCTCTTTCTACGCTTGGATGCCCGTTCCCGCTGGTTACACTGCCGAAAGTTTTGCGGATCTGTTGCTTGATAAAGCTGCGGTCGTTGTGGCGCCTGGCACTGGCTTTGGCGCAGCGGGTGAAGGTTACGTTCGCGTTGGTTTGTTGATCGACGAACCACGATTTACGGAGGCTTGTGAACGGATTGCGAAGCTAAATCTATTTTAGGATACGTTTGTGTCCAGCGTAAGCATTATGCTGTTCAGTTTGTGAAGTGCGGTGATTTGCTTAAACTGTCGATTCCGGTCAGCGGCTAGGTTCCTGCTGTGGGGCCGGTCTGAGCCAAAGGGCGGTCTCAAACCTCGAAGTTAAGCC
>NZ_BAABMI010000034.1:0-64339 GCF_054785195.1 Secundilactobacillus muriivasis
ACCACCAATCATCGGGGACGAAGTTAAGACTCGCACGGGTTTTGGCGAGGCTTAACTTCGAGGTTTGAGACCGCCCTGTGGCTCAGACCGGCCCCACAGCAGGAACCTAGCCGTTTACCGGAATCGACAGCTCACGCAAATCACTGCACTTCACAAACTAAGACCAAAGATGCTTACGCTGGACACAAACGACAGTAACCAAACACAATACACTACCGGAATAAGGTCCAATCCTTGCAAAAAGTTAGCGCCACGTGTAAACTCATAATTACTGGATTTTTACGACCTTCAACTCGTGGATTCTCCAGAATCTAAACAGAAGTGATGGTGATTTTTAATGCAAGACAACAGCCAAACGCGTGTCGTTGTCGGCATGAGCGGCGGGGTTGACTCGTCGGTTGTCGCATTACGGTTAAAGCAGCAGGGGTACGATGTCGTTGGTGTGTTCATGAAAAACTGGGACGATACTGACGAAAACGGCGTCTGCACGGCGACCGAAGATTATAAGGATGTGGCGAAAGTAGCTGCCAAAATTGGCATTCCGTACTATTCTGTCAACTTTGAAAAGGAGTACTGGGACCGTGTCTTCACGTACTTCTTGGACGAGTACAAGAAGGGCCGGACACCTAATCCTGATGTGATCTGTAACAAAGAAATTAAGTTCAAGGCGTTCTTGGACTATGCGCTGGATCTTGGGGCGGATTACATTGCCACTGGACACTACGCCCAGTTGAACCGGGATGCAGATGGTCACATGCACTTGATGCGTTCGGTTGATACCAACAAGGACCAGACTTACTTCTTGAGTCAGTTATCAACTGAGCAACTGGATCGCGTGATGTTCCCAATTGGTGACATTACAAAGCCAGAAGTTCGTCAATTGGCTGAGGAAGCCGGCTTGGCAACGGCTCACAAGAAGGATTCCGTTGGGATCTGCTTCATTGGTGAGAAGAACTTCAAAAACTTCTTGGGTCAGTACCTGCCAGCTACGCCTGGTAAGATGATGACCGTTGATGGTGATGTGAAGGGCGAGCATGCTGGCCTGATGTACTACACGATCGGTCAGCGTCGAGGTCTTGGTATCGGTGGCGATGGTGAGGATAACGAGCCATGGTTTGTTATCGGTAAGGATTTGAAAAAGAACATCTTGTACGTGGGTAAGGGGTATCACAACGAGCACCTTTACGCAACGCACTTGGAAGCTTCTGATATTCACTGGGTCAACTCAATTGACCGCGGTCAAGACTTTCACTGCACCGCTAAGTTCCGTTACCGTCAAGTTGATACGGGCGTTACCGTTCACTTGTCAGATGACGGCCAAAAGGTCACCGTTGAATTCGACGATCCCGTTCGTGCAATTACGCCCGGACAGGCCGTTGTGTTCTACGATGGCGCAGAGTGCTTAGGGAGTGCCATTATTGACGCTGCTTACAGCCGTAGTCGTCAGTTACAGTACGTATAATTATGAGAGAGACGTGTCTTCTTTAAGGAGGCACGTCTTTTTGGATTTTTAAAATGAAAGCGGTTTGTTCGCCACGCTCCGGCTTGTAACCCCTCCGAAAAGCTGTCATAATAAACGTAACGCTTTTCAGAAACCGATGAGTAGAGAGGGAGTTAACTTGAAACTATTTTTCCTACGCCATGGCAAGACCGAATGGAACCTAGAATCACGGTATCAAGGGGCCGGTGGCGATTCACCGTTACTACCACAAAGTTATGAGGAAATTAAACAGGCTGCCGTTTACTTGAAGCAGTTCCAATTTGCGCACGTTTATGCCAGTCCAATCAAACGTGCTCGGGATACAGCCCGGACTGTTTTGGCCAATTTACCAGGCCAAATACCGCTCAGTTTAGTCAGTCGCCTAGAGGAATTTCACCTTGGTAAAATGGAAGGGATGTTGTTTGAAGAAGCTCAAGCAACTTTTCCAGAGGAGTTTCATGCGTTTCGAAACGCACCGGCTGATTACCGACCAGTGACCATTGGCGGTGAAAGTTTTCAGGAATTGATCGACCGGATGACGCCGGCAATTCAAACGATTGTTCGCGCACATGATACGGCGGATCAAAATGTGTTGATCGTCAGTCACGGTGCGGCGTTAAATGCGGAAATGAACGCTTTATTGGGCACGCCATTGGCTCATTTACGCGACCGGGGTGGGTTAAGTAATACCTCAACCACGATTTTAGAGACCACCGATCACGGTGCGAGTTTTCAACTGATCGAATGGAATAAAACGGATTATTTAAAGCGCCACTTAGACGCAACGGATACTATTTAAGAGGAGTAATCAAGATGAGTGAACAAACGCCAGATCAAGCGGCATTAAAGGCGAAACGGGACGCTAAACAACGCGAATCCGAGCAATTGATGCACCGGTTGATTCAAGAAATTGATGATGATCCAAATAACTATCACACCTACTATGATCTAGCGGCGTTGTTGGTTAACTTGAAGAGTTATAGTCAAGCCGAAGAGTTAATGATGAAGGCACTGGGATTATTTGCCGACCAGAGTCGCAAAGCTAAGGATACGTTAACCTATGGCTTAGGCAACGTCTATTACGAGGCGGGCGAATATCAAAAGGCCATTGCTCAGTTTAGTCAGGTCAAGGATGACCAACTGAAGAGCGATGCTTATTTGATGTTAGCGCAAAGCTATATGGGTAATAACGATCACAAAACAGCACTGGCGTTTGCCTTAACGGCTGGCCAAAACCACCAACAAGATCCAGTGGTCAATCAACTGATTGCGGATAATTTATTGGCACTGGGTAACTTTAAAGAAGCGGCTGATTACTACGATCGCACGTTAGCGAGCGACCCTAAAAATGGCCACGCGCAATTTGACCGGGGTATTACAGCGGTAGTGCTTGGTGATGATGCAACCGACTTTTTTGAGGCCGCTAAACGGTTAGATAAAACGTACTACGACAACGGTCAGTCACGATTGGCGGACATTCAAACGCTGTTGACCAAACAAAAAACGGGCCAAACGGACAAACCGAATGCTGACTAACTTGATGTGAAGGGATGGGCACCATGGCAAGTGAAAACCTGAGTTTATTTGAATCAGATGACGCCGCTAAAGAACCGGCCGCAATTGTTGGCAAAGTCGCTGCCACTTTTTTTGAAAGTCCAGACAGTTTTTATAAAGTTTTGCTGGTTAAAGTGCAGTCGACGAACCTTGATTGGCACGGTGATGAAATCGTGGTGACCGGGAACTTTGCTGATATTACGGAGGAGATGCCGTACCGGTTCTTTGGTCAACTCGTGGATCATCCGAAGTACGGGCAGCAGTTTCAAGCCAGTAACTACCAAAATGAAGCACCGACAACTAAGGAAGGCATCGTCGCCTATCTTTCTGGTGATGATTTTCCAGGGTTGGGGAAGCGGACGGCTGAAAAAATTGTGGCTCTTTTAGGTCTGACTGCAATTGATCAGATTATGAAGGATCCGGAAGTGTTAGATCCACTGAATCTGAAGCCGGCCGTTAAAGAAACGTTGCTGGATAACTTGTCTGCCAACAACGGAATGGAACAGATCATTATCGGGTTAAACGGGTACGGCTTCGGGAGTTCGCTCGCAAGTGCGATTTACGAACGCTACAAACAAGATACCCTGCGTGTGATTCAGGAAAATCCCTATCAATTGGTCGAAGATATTAACGGCATCAGCTTTAAGCGAGCGGATCAAATCGCTGAGCAATTGGGCATCGAGGCCTTATCGCCGCAACGGTTGCAGGCCGGTATTTTACAAGAACTTGATGAGTTGGCTATGTCCGGTGGTAACACCTATACAACGGCTAAACCGCTGCTTAATGGGACGATTGAACTGCTTCAAAGTAGCCGAAACACCATGGTCAATCCGCAACTCGTGGCGGATCAGTTACTTGAACTTGGCCGGCAGCAAAAGGTTGTGGGCGATGGTGATCGGATCTTTTTGAAAAACTTATTCGATGCCGAATGGCAAATTGCGGAGCACCTTAATCGATTAGCAAATGCGGATGCACCCAAGACGTTTAGCGATGACGTGGTTCAAAAACAAACCCGAATCGTTGAACGAAATTTAGGTATCACCTATGATGAGTCGCAAGAGGCTGCGATTCTAGCGGCGATTCAATCACCGTTATTCCTTCTGACGGGGGGACCCGGAACTGGGAAAACAACGATTATTAATGGGATCGTCAATTTGTATGCCAAGTTACACGAATTATCACTCGATATCAATCAGTATAAGGACGAACCATTTCCAATCTTATTAGCAGCACCAACTGGTCGAGCAGCCAAGCGGATGAGTGAAACGACTGGTTTACCGGCCAGTACGATTCACCGCTTGCTGGGATTGACCGGGCGTGAAAACAACGATCAGGTTATGGCGAAAGATCTGGAGGGGTCATTATTGATCGTTGATGAAATGTCGATGGTCGATGTTTTCCTGTTTAAGACCCTGCTTAAATCCGTACCAGATGGCATGCAAATTGTGCTGGTGGGTGATAAGGATCAATTGCCTTCAGTTGGTCCTGGACGTGTCTTTTTTGACCTACTTGAAAGTCAACGCGTCCAAGCGATGGAGCTGAACACCATTTACCGGCAAGGGGATGATTCATCGATCATTCCACTGGCCCACGAGATTAAACTGGGGCGGTTACCAGCGGATTTTGACCAAAATCAGGCTGATCGTTCGTTCATTCAGTGTAATGCGTACCAGATGCCGTCAGTGATCGAACAGATTATTGGTAAGGCCAAGCAAAAGGGCTTTGATGCTGAGGACGTGCAGGTTTTAGCGCCGATGTATCGCGGTCCTGCTGGGATCACTAAACTGAACACGATCATTCAAGAAATTATGAATCCTAAAACCAGTGAGAAAACCAAGGAGGTCAACTTCCGTGGCGAACTATTTCGAATTGGCGACAAGGTGTTACACCTCGTTAACAGTCCGGAAAACAACGTCTTCAACGGCGATATTGGCCAAATCGTTGGGATTACCTTAGCGAAGGACAAGGGGAATAAGGAAAAGACCGATCAGCTGACGATTGCCTTTGACCAAACAGAGGTCACTTATAGTCGTCAAGATTGGAATCGCCTGACATTGGCTTACTGTACGTCGATCCATAAGGCGCAGGGGAGTCAGTTCAAGATGGTGATTTTACCCATGGTGATGCAGTATTCACGGATGTTACAGCGTAATTTACTGTATACGGCTGTAACGCGGGCGAAAACGACCCTGATTCTCTTGGGTGAACGGCGTGCATTTGAAGAAAGTGTTCGCCGACAGTCCGTTAATCGGCAGACTGCGTTGGTTGAACGCTTAACGGCAACGATGACGACACCGGCCGAAATGGTGGTCACACCAGTTGAAGACTCGGCTTCAGCGGAGCAGGTCAGTCAACAGACTGAAACAGCTGAACCGGTAGTGCCACAGCCAACCCAAGAAGCTGAATCGTCACGATCCAAACCAGAATCGGTCCAGACAACGTCGGCTGACGATGGCCAACCGGCACCTGTTCCTGACGGGGTCTTAACCCTTGCGCTGATCAACAGCGGTCAAATCGATCCGATGATTGGGATGAAGGGTATCACGCCTAAGTCATTTATGGGTGCGCCTGAATTGAATTAACGCTAACTAGTTGGTCAATCAACTGGTCACTTTCTAGTTGAACAATTGGGTTTAAATCCCCGCTAGTGCTTGCACGCTACCTTAAAAATTGCGATAATAGCCAATGAAAAAGCAACGATCGGTTAACCGATCAAAAACATTGATGAGCCACAAAACCTTGGAGGTTAACTATGCCAAATCAAACTCAAGCAAAACACCCGTTAAAGATGTTTGCACTTAATTCCAACCGACCATTAGCGGAAAAAATCGCCGCTGCTGCTGGTGTTGAATTGGGTGCAGCAACCATCAAGCATTTTAGTGATGGTGAAATTGCCATTACGGTCGATGAAAGCATCCGGGGTGCGGATGTTTTCTTGATTCAATCGGTCTCAGATCCCGTTAACACTAATTTAATGGAATTAATGATCATGGTCGACGCTGTTCGGCGGGCTAGTGCCCACTCCGTAACCGTTGTGATTCCTTACTACGGCTACTCACGGGCTGACCGGAAGGCTCGGTCACGTGAACCTATTACGGCCAAATTGATTGCCTCGATGTTACAAAAAGACGGTGTGAACCGCGTTGTCACGTTAGACTTGCATGCGGCGCAACTACAAGGTTTCTTCGATATTCCAATGGATCATTTAGAAGCAACGCCACTGTTGGCAGGTTACTTCTACGAACATGATTTACTCGAGAACCTCGTGGTTGTTTCACCTGATCATGCCGGGGTTTCGAAGGCACGTCGAATGGCCGATTTATTGCACGCACCACTTGCGATTATTGATAACCGGGACCCCAACAAGTCAACCACGGACGCTGATGCCGTGATTGGCTCAGTTGCTGGTAAGAACGCTATTTTGGTCGACGACATTATCGATACGGCTGTGCGGATCTCAATTTCAGCCCAGACCTTGAAGAATGCCGGTGCGAACGATATTTACGCGGTGGCAACTCACCCAGTATTTAGCCAAAATGCCGTGGAACATATGGCTGCGTCACCACTTAAAAAAGTGATCGTGACCGATTCAATTCAGTTACCAGACGAGAAGAACTTTGACAAAGTTGAGATTATTTCCGTCGGTGATTTGATGGGTCGCGCCATTCGTCGTATCTATACGGATCAAAGTGTCGGGACGCTTTTCTTAAACGAAGAACGGGAAAACACGAAAGCGTAGTGTGAACTAAAATTAAACAGTAGCTAGCCGAAATGTGCGGCAAACCGGATGATCCATACCCGGAAAGGGAACGGCCCCACGTGACTAGACGGTCATGTGGGGTCGTTTTGTCGTCACAAGATTGGTGAATGCTACTGACAGAGGGGATTGGTAACATGGAATCAGCATTAAAGTTAGCTGAACAAGTTCGGAACGGAACGGTGTCGGCCGTTGACCTTGCTGAGGCCGCCTATGCCCGAATTGCCGAGATGAATCCGCGGTTAAACGCGGTCACGGCAACTCGTCAAACGGAAGCGCTTGCAGAAGCGGCGGCCTTGCAGGACAAAGGACAACCGTTTTTAGGGGTGCCGATATTGATCAAGGGATTAGGTCAATCATTGGCTGGCACACCCAATACTAGTGGTTCAAAATTATTGGCTAATTCGGTGGCTTCGACCACGGACTTCTTCGTTCAACGGTTACAGCAAGCCGGCTTCATCATCCTGGGTCAAACAAACGTCCCGGAATTTGGGTTTAAAAACATCACGGATTCGCAACTTTACGGGAACGCTCATAATCCATGGAGCCGGTTCTATTCACCCGGTGGGTCTAGCGGTGGTTCCGCTGCGAGTGTTGCTAGTGGGATGGTGCCGTTAGCGGCTGCTAGTGATGGTGGTGGGTCGATTCGAATTCCAGCCAGTTGGTCGGGACTGATTGGCCTGAAGCCGACGCGTGGCCGAGTACCAGTTGGGCCTGGTGATTGGCGTTCTTGGCAAGGGGCGGCCATCAACTTTGCACTGACCCGAACGGTTAAAGATACTGCGGCGTTGTTAGATGCCATGCAGGTGGTGCAACCGGCAGCGGCGTTCCAGACGCCACTTTATTCAGCAGGTTATTTACGGATGCTAAATGAGTTGCACCCGGGATTAACGGTGGCTTACAGTACGACGTCACCCGTTGGCACTCCCGTTTCGAAGGAGGCCGTTGCGGCGGTTGAGGATGCAGTTAAGTTTTTAAGTGATCACGGTTTTAACGTCACAGAGGCTCGGCCACAAGTCGATGGCGTAGCGTTGATGAGAAGTTACTACGCGATGAACGCAGGTGAGACGGCAGCCATGCTTGATGAAATTGGTGCTGGCTTACAACGGCCGGTTGCTAAGAACGAAGTTGAACCACTCACTTGGGCACTGGCAGAAACTGGTAAACACATTAGTGCGGCCGACTACAGCAAAACGCTTGCATTATGGGACCAAACTGGCTATACTATGGCTCTGTTCCATGAACAATATGACTTGTACCTGACACCAACGACGGCCGACTCGGCACCACGGGTGGACGATCCGCTGATCAGTCCAGCTCACGCTGATCAGCTTCGTGAAATTGAACAATTGGCGCCCCGTGATCAGCAACAATTGATTTATGATCAGTGGTTGCCAGCTTTAACGCGGTCACCATTTACACAGCAGGCTAACTTAACGGGACAACCCGCAATTAGTTTGCCGACCCATGTCACGGCGGCTGGGTTACCGCTAGGGGTTCAATTAACGGCCAACAAGGGTCGAGAGGCGTTATTGTTGCAGGTGGCACGATTATTTGAACGTGAGAACCAATTTCAGATGATGGATGGGGAATATAATGGTTAAATTAGGGAAAGTATTGGCCGGCATTGGTAGCGTCGCACTTGTGATGACGTTAGCAGCCTGCGGTCAATCAAAGCAAAGCAGCTCCAACAAGCAGTTGGCGGACAAACAAGTCCTCAACTTAAGTACGACCGAAACCGTGTCAACCTTGGATTCGGCTAAAGCATCTGAATCTGTCAGTTTAACGCAACTGTACCATACTGATGAAGGGTTATACCGGTTAGGTAAGAATTCTAAATTAGAAAATGCGTTGGCGACTCACACAACCGTTTCAAAGGATGGGTTGACTTACACCTTTAAACTTCGGGATGACGATAAGTGGAACAACGGTCAGACCGTAACGGCTAAGGATTTTGTTTACGCTTGGCGCCGGGTAGTTGCACCTAAGACGGCTGCAGGCTATGCTTACCTGTTTGAGGGTGTCAAGAACTACGATGCCATTTCTAAGGGTAAGATGAGTGCCAACCAGTTAGGGGTTTCAGCACCTAACAAAACAACCTTAGTGGTGAAGTTAAGCGAACCAGTACCATACTTCAAGTTATTGTTGGCCTTCCCAACCTTCTTCCCGCAACAACAATCGGCTGTTGAAAAGTATGGAAGTCAATATGGGACGACAAGCCAAAAAACGGCCTATAACGGACCATTTAAGTCAGTTGGCTGGACTGGGACGAATAACACGTGGAAGCTTGCTAAGAACCCAAATTATTGGGATAAGCACGATGTACATTTGAACACGATCAACTTCCAAGTTGTGAAGAGCCCAAGTACTGGGTTAAACTTGTATAACCAAAAGAAACTTGACGTAACACCACTTTCTGGGACGCAGGTTGCCAACTACGCTAAAACGGCTGGTTTCCAAAAATTTGTGGGTGGCTCAACGATGTACCTTCAAATGAACCAAAAGCGGGTCAAGGCGTTGAAGAACGTGAAGGTTCGCCAAGCCTTGGCACAAGCCATCAACAAGTCAGCGTTAGCGAACAAGGTGCTTCGTGACGGCTCTACCGCACCTAAGGGCTTTGTTTCAACTAACCTGACGCAAAATCCCAAGACCAAGGCTGATTTCGCAGACGATGCCTACGTTAAATCCGGTGTGACCTATGACTTGGCCAATGCCAAAAAGCTCTGGGCTGCCGGCATGAAGCAAGTTGGTCAAAAGACGTTAACGTTAGATCTGTTGAGTGATGACACTGATCAAGCCAAGACGACGACCCAGTACCTTCAAGATCAATTGGAACGCTTACCAGGGTTGAAGGTCAACATCACAAACGTGCCATATAAGAACCGGTTAGCTCGGTCTGCCAGTGGTAAGTTTGATTTGGTCATGTCATCATGGGGGGCTGATTTTGCCGATCCAATCAACTTCTTGGCGTTAGCCCAAACTGGCAACTCAACCAACAACGGTGACTGGTCAAACGCGACGTTTGATAAGTTGATCAAGGCTTCTTCAACCACGGATGCTACGAACGCTGAAAAACGCTATGATGACTTGGTCAACGCTGAAAAAGTGTTGATGAAAGATCAAGGTGTCATTCCATTGTACCAACCAGCAACTGCCGAACTATGGCGGCCAACGGTCCACGGTTACGTGTGGAACCCAGCTGGGATGAGTCGTGGGTATAAAGAAGTTTATGTAACTAAATAAGTGATAATTTAAGCGTCACCTTGATGAAAATCGGGTGGCGCTTTTTGTTTACGCTTGTGTCCAGCGTAAGTGTTGGGTGCGATTTGAGTGTCGGCTGTTTGTCGTCGCTTCGCTCGCCAAAGCCGCACGAAAACCGGCGCTCTCAGGCCACAAAATTCGGCGCCACTTAAACTGTCATTTCTAGGGTTCCTGACATTGCAAGAACTTGTCAACCACGTGCTTTCTGGCCACCGCGCCGAATGGTGCTGCGCAAGACTGAGAGCTGCATGCAAGGCGACATCGGTAAATCCGCCAGACCTGATGTGCCTTCACCGATGTCGCCTTGCACACTGCTCTCAACCCGTCTCACTCCGCACACTTTAGCTGGACACAAACGTCAGTCAAACCTGAAAAACCCACCTTTAGTTTCATCAACCGAAATCAACTGTTAAAACGGTCACATACAAAATGGCGTAACTTTTCAATTTTTCACTGAGCTTCGGAATGCCTTTCAAATAATAAAGTTGTCAAGCTATTTTTTCAAATTTGATTGAAAAATTAACAGTCTGTCGAGTTTAAATTGAAATTTTTCTTGAAAAATGGTATACCTAAATAGGATAACATGAAAGCGATACCATTGGCTTGAGTTTATTTTCACTAAAGCTGCTGGTTGCTAATTGGAGGAACCTGACGATGAACTTTGAAGACTTATTAACTGAACAACGAAACCGACACTCAACTCACATTGATCAAGTCGATACGGCTGACATGGTTGAGATTATTAATCGGGAAGATCAGCGGGTTGGCCGCTCGGTTCAAAAACAACTTCCCCAAATTTCGCAGGCGATTACGCTAGCAACGAAACGGTTTGATGCTGGTGGTCGGTTGATCTACATCGGTGCCGGGACGTCGGGTCGACTGGGCGTACTTGATGCAACTGAACTCCGGCCAACGTATGGCTTGGAAGAATCCCAAACTTTCGGCATTATTGCGGGTGGCCCTGAGGCCATGTTTAATACCATTGAAGGTGTAGAAGATTCAGCTGAATTAGGCGAAAAAGACCTCAAGAAGGTTGAATTAAACGAGAAGGATATCGTCATCGGCATTGCCGCCAGTGGTGCAACCGCGTACACGGTTGGGGCACTTAAGTATGCTAAGAGTGTTGGGGCGTTAACGATTGCCGTTGCCTGTGTCACGGATAGTCCGCTACAAGAAAACGCAACCGTCGCAATTTGTCCAATTGTTGGTCCTGAAGTGATTACTGGTGCCACCTTAATGAAGGCCGGAACGTCGCAAAAAATGGTGCTCAACATGTTGTCTAGCGGCATCATGATTCGGTCAGGGAAGGTTTACCAAAACTTAATGATCAACGTGGTCCCAACCAACGAGAAGACCAAACGACGGGCGAAGCGAATTATTGCTGCGGCCACCCAAACGTCAACGTTGGCGGCTGAACGTGCATTGGATCGCGCAGAGAACAATGTGCCGTTGGCCATTTTGTTAATCGAAACCAAGGGAACGATTGCCGAAGCAAAGGCCTTGCTAGAGCAGGCCGGCGGTCACGTGAGTGATGCGGTTAAGTTGAGCTTACAAGCCTAACGTTAACACTGAATAAATAAAATCGACGACTTAAAATCAGGATAGCCACTGATTTTGAGTCGCCGATTTGTTTGTTGATTTGAACTGGTATACCTCAATATTGACGGTGTTTGCCTCCTTGGACTGAAAAGATGGTTGACGCTGTTCAAAATGCCTTTTAAAATTGAAAGGTACCTTAAGTAAGAGAGAAGAGGAGTTACCAATCATGTATCAGGCAGATGTTAATCGTTACGACGGTCGGATGCCGATTCGTCGGGCAGGCAATAAAGGCTTACAATTGCCAGCCGTTTCATTTGGAATGTGGCACAGCTTTGGTGAAGACGCAAATTACGCTGATAGTGAAAAGATTATTCTAAAGGCGTTTGATAGCGGCATTTTTAGCTATGACCTGGCCTATAATTATGGCCCTGGTTCTGGTGCAGCGGAGCGCATCTTTGGTGACGTTTACCGTGCGAATTTAAAGGCTCACCGTGATGAACTTGTCATCACTACCAAGGCCGGTTTTCACATGTGGCCTGGGCCATACGGTGAAATGTCTTCCCGTAAAACGCTGATCAATGCACTCGATGGCAGTTTGGAACGGATGGGACTTGATTACGTTGACGTGTTCTATAGTCATCGGTTTGACCCCAATACGGATCCAGCTGAAACTGCTGAAGCGTTGGACAGTATCGTTCGTTCTGGGAAGGCGTTGTACGTTGGTATTTCCAACTACAATGATGCGCAGACGAAGGCGATTTTGAAAACCTTTAAGGAATTACACACCCCATTTGTGGTGAACCAGCTTTCCTACAACATGCTGAACCGCGATACGGTGGAAAACGATGGGGTACTGGATACCTTGCGTGAAAATAATCTGGGGTTAGTGGCCTATGGCCCACTAGCTGAAGGGTTATTGACCAACCGCTATCTTGATGGCATTCCAGAAGATTTCCAGATTCACTGGAGTAGCACCAACGTGATGGATCAAGGCCGTGACGTTTTAGCGCACAAGTTAAATCAGTTGAACGACATGGCACAAAACCGGAACCAGACGTTGGCCCAAATGGCATTAGCTTGGTTACTGAAGGATCCAGTTGTGGTGAGCGTTGTCACTGGCGCTTCAAAGGTTAAACACTTGGAAGACAATTTGCAGGCGGTTCAAAACCTGAACTTTACGGCGGATGAGCGCGAGCGAATTGATGCAATTTTAAAGGCTTAGAAAAAGAATGAATAACGTCGGTGATCTGAAATGAAGGATCACCGACGTTATTTATAATATAATAGTAGTCATTCGCAGAAAATCGTCCAAGAATGATTACCGGATGCGCTGACGACACCGACTAAGATGGTGAATTTTTCAAAACCGGATTAAGGTTAAATTGATTGAACGGCTAAATGCGGGTACAATATCATTAATAACGGCTCGCCAATAGTTGGTTAAGCCGGATATACGAAAGCGACAAGCTAGTTGATCAAGGGGACTTAGTCGGCTAGCTTGGGCAGTGGGAGGCAACCCGTGACACAAAAAGTAACGATCAGAGATCTCGCCGAAGCAGCGGGGGTCTCTGTCACGACAGTTTCACAGATTTTAAACGGGAAGGGTGACCGTTTCAGCAGCGATACCAAAGCGCGGGTCTTGAAACTTCAAGAAAAACTCGGTTACGTGCCAGACTATAACGCACGTAATTTAATTATGCGCTCAACTCAGACGATTGGGGTGTTAGTGCCCAATTTAGCGAACCCGTTCTTCAGCATGTTTATTAAGGGGATTCAGCAGGCCTCACAAAATAATAAGTTTATTCCAATTATCTTTGATGCCAACCAGAATCAAGAATTACAAAGCATGTATCTGGAAGAACTGATTAAACGGGCGGCTAACGGCCTCATCATCGCCAGTGCAACGCTAGATGCCAATGATATCGATCGCATTCTAACCCGAAACGGCATTCCGTACCTCTTGTTTGATCAAAACGATGCTCAAATTGGGGATCGGGTGTGGGTCGATGACTATAAGGGTGGCCAAATGGTGGCAAAATACCTGCTGGCTGCTGGGCATCGCCGAATTGCCCTCTTGGTGGGTGAACAGGTCACCCAAAACATCCAGCAACGAATCGACGGTTTCAGATCCGTAATGAAGCAGTATCGCTTATCACTACCGGATGAAATGGTGGTTCAGTCACCGATGACGAAGCTGGGTGGTTATCAGGCAACCGATGAATTGCTTCGATTAAAACCGAGTGCGATTTTTGCCATCAACGATGAAATGGCGATTGGTGTTTACCGTGGTTTCCAAGAACGCGGTGTTCGGATTCCAGCCGATATTTCGATCATGGGCTACGATGATATCGACCTCGCCGATTTTATCACGCCAAAATTAACCACGATTCACCAACCGGCATTTGAAATGGGGCAGGTTGCGACTGAATTGTTGATCGAACGGATTCAAAATCCGCGGTTGATGCATCAAGATAAGCAATTACCGTTGGAACTGATTGAACGGGATAGCGTGATTGCAAAGCAGGTTGAACAGAATTAATTAATGATTTTTAAGCGCGATGTTGACTGGGCGTTAGTTAGCATCGCGCTTTTACTGTCGTTTGTGTCCAGCGTAAGTATTGGGTGCGATTTGGGTGTTGGCTGTTTGTCGTCGCTTCGCTCGTCAAAGCCGCATAAAAATCCGCGCTCTCAGGCTACAAAATTCGGCGCCACTTAAACTGTCATTTCTAGGGTTCCTGAAGTTGTAGGAACTTGTCAACCACGCGCTTTCTGGCCACCGCGCCGAATAGTGCTACACGAGGCAAAAGGCTATGTGTAACGGCCTCTAAGTCAAACTACCAAAAACCGGTAGTTTATCTTAGAGGCCGTTACACGCCGCCTTCTGACCGCCTCGCTCCGCACACTTACGCTGGACACAAGCATAAAGCAACATACAAAAACAAGTGAAAAATCGTTAATATACATAAATAAAATGTGAAATATGTGTGAATTAAATATGAACATTATACGATTAACCCATATTTAACAATGATTTGCGCTGAAATTATTATTTTAATCTAATTTTAATTCTCTAATTTTACGCATTGAAATATGAATATTTTATGACGGCCACGGTTAAAACTAGGCCTCAGCGTCATGATTCAAAGTCACACTTTCGTCACATATTAAAGTGTGACCGATTTCACATTTTGAATGTGACCAACTTCCAGATAGTGGGTTGGTGTTCGGTTTATCATAAAGTTGTTCAAAAGAGATAGGAGGGACGCACTATGAAAACCCCAATTCACGTTACATCTGAAATCGGTAAATTAGACGTTGTTATGTTGAAACGGCCTGGCGCTGAAGTTGAAAACTTTACACCTGAAATGATGCCCCGTCTTCTATTTGATGATATCCCTTACTTACCGGTCGCCCAGCAGGAGCACGATCACTTTGCGTCAACGCTGCGGGACAACGATGTTGAAGTTTTGTATTTAGAACAATTAGCTGCTGAAGCCTTAGATGCAGGTGGTGAAGCCGTTAAGGATGCCTTTTTAGTTCAAATGCTTGCAGAATCCGGCTATGCGGCTGGCATCTTACACCACGTGTTAAAAGATTACCTGCTGTCGATGACCACCCAAGAAATGGTGATTAAAATTATGGCTGGCGTTCGCAAAAACGAACTGGATTTTGTGCCACTCGACCTCGTTAGTGCGGCTGAAGAACAGGATTATCCGTTCTTCATGGATCCAATGCCAAACCTATACTTTACCCGGGATCCAGCAGCTTCAATCGGTGACGGGCTTAGTATTAATCACATGACGTTCCCAGCTCGGCAACGGGAATCACTCTTTATGGAAACCATCATTAACCACCACCCACGCTTTGCTGATCAAGGCGTGAATGTGTGGCGGGATCGGAATCAAACGACTCGAATCGAAGGTGGTGATGAGCTGGTTCTTAGTGATACCGTGATTGCTATCGGTGTTTCGGAACGGACATCTGCCAATGCAATCGAAGATATCGCGCGTAACCTGTTTGCCAAAGATAGTGGTTTTGAAAAAGTGCTGGCAATTCGAATTCCGCACAACCACGCCATGATGCATTTGGATACCGTATTTACGATGATTAACACAGATCAATTTACGGTACATCCCGGGATTTTGGGCGAGGGTGGTCAAATTGATACTTGGACGATTACGCTTGGCAATGACGGTGAACTACACCTTGAGCACGACCGTGATTTGAAACGGGTGCTCAAACAGGCGTTAAATCTAGACGACCTCGACTTAATTCCAACGGGTGGTGGCGATCCATTAATTGCGGATCGGGAACAATGGAATGACGGATCGAACACATTAGCGATTGCCCCCGGCGTGGTAGTTACCTATAATAGAAACTATGTATCAAACCAAGTTCTCCGCGAACATGGTCTCAAGGTACTGGAAGTGCTTTCCAGCGAACTATCAAGGGGTCGTGGCGGCCCACGTTGTATGAGTATGCCACTTGTTCGTGAAGACCTATAAATCGAAAAGGAGATCATTATTATGACAGACTTTAAAAATAGCGTTTTTCAAGGACGGTCACTACTGGCTGAAAAAGACTTTACAGCGGCTGAACTCGAGTACCTGGTAGACTTCGGGTTACACTTAAAGGCCCTTAAAAAAGCGGGGATTCCACACCACTACTTGGAAGGCAAAAACATTGCCCTGTTGTTTGAAAAAACGTCAACAAGAACCCGGTCAGCATTCACGACCGCTGCAATTGATTTAGGCGCTCACCCTGAATTCCTTGGGGCCAACGATATTCAACTTGGTAAGAAGGAGTCAGTTGAAGATACGGCCAAGGTTCTTGGCAGCATGTTTGATGGTATCGAGTTCCGGGGCTTTAGCCAAAAAGCGGTGGAACAATTAGCTGAATTCTCTGGCGTGCCAGTTTGGAATGGATTGACCGACGAATGGCACCCAACTCAAATGATTGCTGACTTCATGACCGTTAAGGAAAACTTTGGTCACTTGAAGGGCCTAACGTTAACGTTCATGGGCGACGGTCGGAACAACGTGGCCAACTCACTGCTTGTAACCGGTGCGATTCTTGGGGTGAACATCCACATCGTAGCGCCAAAGGAATTACACCCAGCGCCAGAAATTGAAGCGTTAGCCAACAAGTTTGCGGCTGAATCCGGCGCTCATATTTTGATCACCGATGACCTTGATGAAGGGATGAAGGGCACCAACATCATTTATACCGACGTTTGGGTATCAATGGGTGAAAGTAACTGGGAAGAACGGGTTAAGTTATTGACCCCTTACCAAGTGAACATGGCAGCGTTGAAGAAGACGGGCACCCCTGATGATCAATTGATCGTGATGCACTGCTTACCAGCCTTCCATGATACAACCACTGAATATGGTAAGGAAATTGAAGCTAAATACGGTATTACTGAAATGGAAATTACGGATGAAGTCTTCCGGAGCAAGTATGGTCGTCAGTTTGAAGAAGCTGAAAACCGGATGCACTCCATCAAAGCAATCATGGCTGCAACCTTAGGCAATTTGTTTATCCCACGCGTTTAACGCTAACGGATAGTCAACTAATGAGACTTGGTCGCGGACTGCCATTTCCGGTAATTGCGGACTAAAGTCAATCAGTGAGCCAGGTGAGCGGACAACGTCACTTGGCTCTTTGTTTAACCAAAACGACAATGATCAACGCAGATTCGATGACAATCCAGAAAGGACGCTGATTTTCATGACAAATCGTAAAATTGTGGTCGCCCTTGGTGGAAACGCCATTTTAGCACACGATGCTTCCGCCCAAGCGCAACAGCAAGCACTACTTGCGACGGCAAAATACCTAGTGGAGTTCATTAAACAGGGTGATCAACTCATTATTTCACACGGCAACGGGCCTCAAGTCGGTAACTTACTGTTACAACAAGCGGCCGGTGCAAGTGAGCAGAATCCACCGATGCCTCTGGATACAGCTGTTGCAATGACCCAGGGCAGTATCGGTTACTGGATGCAAAACGCGATGGCGGAAGTGATTGCTGAAAACGGCCTTGAAGTTGACGTTGCATCCGTGGTGACACAGGTTGAAGTCAGTGCTGATGATCCAGCCTTTAAGCACCCCACGAAACCGATTGGACCGTTTTATACGAAAGCCGCGGTCGATGAACTGAAGGTTGCCCATCCAGAACAGCAGTTTGTTGAGGATGCCGGTCGAGGTTATCGACGGGTGGTAGCGTCACCTCGCCCAATTGGCGTGAAGGAAGCTGGCGTGGTCAACCAACTGGTTAAAGCGGGAATCGTGCCAATCTCAGTTGGTGGCGGTGGTGTGCCGGTGGTTCGTGAAGGCAATCGATTAGTTGGCCGAGAAGCCGTAATCGATAAGGATTTTGCGTCGGAGAAACTGGCCGAACTCGTTGGCGCAGATCTGTTGATTATCCTAACGGCGGTAGATCACATCTTCGTTAACTTTAATCAACCAAACCAACAGCAGTTAACGCAGGTGTCGGTCAGTGACTTGAAGCGGTACATTGCCGAAGATCAATTTGCCAAGGGGAGCATGCTACCGAAGGTTGAAGCGGCAATTCAATTCGTTGAACATCGCCCAGCTGGTCAGGCAGTGGTGACGTCGTTAGAAAACATTGGTGAGTTTTTAGCAACTGGGAGTGGCACGGTCATTTCAGCAGATGTCCGTGATGCGACGCGCCCTGATGATGAACTCACGACAACGACCCATGATTGATCGTTGAATGAATTGAGCACGCTGTGGTTGGGGTTTCCCTCCGAGACTTAACCGCGGTATAATGGGGCAAGAAGTAACCCATTACAATGATGAGTACCAATGAATGAGTAAACAGGTGACGTCGTCGGGATTACCGGCGGGGTGACCTGTTTTTACGTAGCGAAAGGGCGGACAATCAATCGTGACTCAAACGCAATCAGCGACGACGTACCGGGCATTTTTAAAGCAGCAAGCAGAGTTTAGGGCCTTCGAAACACAGGAGTTTGATCAATTAACGACCCACTTACAGGTCAAACAATATGCCAAGGGGCAGATTTTATTTGATCAGGGTGACCGCCGGGACCGATTTTACTACGTGATTAAGGGCGTCATCCGACTTGAACGGGTGGATGCCAGCGGTAGTTTTAGTTTCATCAACTACGTCAAGGCACAAAAAGCGTTTCCGTACCGGGGGCTTGATTTAGATCCGGATTATCCCTACACTGCGATGGCACTAACGCCAATTACGATTGCGGTGTTCGATATGGCCGATTTTGAAACCGTTGTGGCTGAAAATAGAGCCGTCAGTCAGCAGGTGATTCGCCAAATGAGTCAGTTGATTGAACGGACCGAAACCCGGTTACAGCGAATGGTGACTTCAAGTGCTGCCAGACGCGTTCAGCAGGCGCTTTTAATTTTGGGCACCGACCTTGGTCAGCCAATCAACGAGACCGAAATCGAAATTCCGTACCCGATGACGTTGATTGAACTAGCTCATATTAGTGGGACGACCAGAGAGACTGCTGGGCAAGTCGTGAATAAGCTGGTTGCTGCTGGCACCATCAGTTATCAGCGGAAACGGTTCCGGTTTTCACCGTCAGTTTTAGGGGCGTTAACAAAATAACGGTCGATTCAAGCACGATTTTATGAATTTGGCTGAAGTTAGTCCTTATTTATGATAAATTGGTAATAAAGTAATGAGAGAAAGAGGGATGGTTCATATGTCAGCAACCATTAAATCAATTCAAGTATTTCCAATTGCGGTGCCGTTAAAGTCACCGTTTAAGACGGCGCTTCGGACGGTCACGACCGCCGAAAGCTTATTAGTGAAGGTTACCGATTCAGATGGCGTGGTTGGTTTGGGGGAAGCGGCCCCAACTGCGGCGATTACTGGTGATACTAGTGCAAGTATTCGTTACGCAATCGAGACGGTGTTAGCACCCAAGGTGATTGGGGCATCATTAGGTAATGCGGAGGCGTTGAAGCAGACGATTGAAACCGGGATCGTGGGTAATCACAGCCCCAAAGCTGCCTTGAACATTGCAGTAAATGATTTATTGGCCAAACATGCGGGCGTTTCGCTGGCCGAATATCTGGGTGGCTATCGTACCCAAGTTCGCACAGATTATACCGTTAGTGTTGGGACAACGGATGCAATGGTGAGCCACGCAACTGCGCTCGTTGCTGAAGGTTTCGATACCTTAAAAGTGAAAGTTGGCAACCAGTCACCATTTGAAGATTTAAAACAGGTCCGCGCGATTCGAGAAGCAGTTGGTCCGGATATTAAGTTACGATTGGATGCTAATCAGGGCTGGCGAGCAAAGCAGGCGGTGGTGGCGATTAACCAGATGGTTGATGACGGCTTAGACATTGAGCTCGTTGAACAACCTGTACCAGCGGACGATTTTGAAGGCATGGCCTACGTGACTGACCGGACGCCGATTCCAATTATGGCGGATGAGAGTATTTTTTCCGTCAAAGATGCGTTACGACTCTTGAAAATGGCGGGTTGTGATATTATTAATCTAAAGCTAATGAAGGCTGGTGGCATTGATAATGCACTTAAAATCAATACGCTTGCGGCCGCCTTCGGAGTACCGTGCATGGTCGGTAGCATGATCGAGTCACAAGTTTCAGTTACTGCAGCGGCTCAAATGGCAGCTGCCAAGCAAAACATCGTCTACTATGATTTAGACGCTGCAATGATGTTTAAGAATCAACCGACGACTGGCGGTATTACGCACCAAGGCGGACTCATTACGATTCCGGACGCCGCCGGTCTCGGCATTGAATTTGAAACCAAGTAATGGGGTGAGGGAGAATGGAAACCAGACGCGTGATCGTACCCGTTGCCACAATGTGGACTGGTACGGATAAGCCGCGGTCAATCGATGAATTGGCGTTAGCGGGCGAAACGAAGAAGTGGGTCGCTCAGATGTCTGATGAGCAGACAATCGACTTATGTGATGCTAAGCGCTTGGAGACTCAGGCAACGTTTAATGATGAGGTGATTCTTGCTCACGTAGAAGGGTCGTGGGCTCAGGTTTATTTAACGAGCCAGCAAGACGATTCGGATCCACGAGGGTACAAGGGGTGGTTACCGTTAAAGTTATTATCAACGACAACGGTTGATTATCCAGCAACCACTTCTCGACTTCGGATTGCTGTGCCGTTCACCACGTTGTATGATGCGGAAAAGCAACCGATTTTTGAAATTACGATGGGCACCGAACTTAGTGAAATTGCCGTTGATGGCGACTGGATCAAGGTTGCAACGCCCCTTGGTGATGGCTATATCGAAAAAACGAGTATCATCGTTACTGCAAAGGGTGAAAATAACGGTGCCAAGATGGTTGATATGGCGCAACAATTTATGGGCCTTCGATATCTCTGGGCTGGTATATCACCATACGGATTCGACTGTTCTGGCTTTATGTATACGTTACATCGGGTACTGGGGTTTGATATTCCCCGAGACGCTGATGATCAACGGTTAGGTGGTCAGCCAGTTGCACCTGAAGATCTGATGCCAGGCGATTTACTATTCTTTGCTTATGAACATGGTAAAGGTTATGTACACCACGTGGGGATGTACTATGGTGACGGGCGGATGATTCAGTCCCGCACACCAGGCAAATCTGTCGATATTGCGAAGTTAACGGAGATGCGGTACGCACCCGAGTATGTTGCTGCTCGGAGGTATTGGCGATGAGCTTAGCTGATCGGCTGACGACGTTAGTGGCGCCGTATGAGTCGTTGGTTGCCGGTTGTGTTTGGCAGGGTGAGCAGTGCATCTGGGCGACTCGTGAACAGGTAAGCTATCCAGCGGCCTCGACCATTAAGCTGGCGATTTTGGCGACGCTGTTAGACCAACAACCAGATCTTGATCAACCCATTTCAATGACACTTTCACCAAAAGTGGGTGGTGCGGGTGTGTTACAACTTCTGCATGCCACAACGATGCCGTTACGCGATGTGATGGCACTCATGATTTCGGTTTCGGACAATTACGCGACCAATTTATTGATTGAATTGGTCACGATGCCGGCGGTGAATCAGTGGTTGGCTGTGCATCACTTTCAACAGACGCAGCTGAATCGGTTATTAATGGATGGTACTGCGGCTGCCGCTGGCCATGAAAATCAGATCTCAGCGGCGGATGCGGTGGGGATTTTGCGGTACCTGTTACGTGAACATCCTGTTGTACTGCCGTGGTTGTTAAACCAGCAGTTTCGTTATAAGTTACCAGCTAGTTTTGATGAAACCACTTCGACGATTCAAGTGGCAAATAAAACGGGTGAGGGACCATTGATTGACCACGATGTTGCTCGATTTAAGACGGCATCTGGGCAGTTTGACGTTGCGATTTTAACGCAGGGGTTTGAACACCGACAAGATGCGTTAACGTTGCTGTCGTCAATTGGCGCTGAACTGGCGACTGCGTTACAGAATTAATATAGTTTTGTTAAGAAGACTACCGGAAACGGCGGTCTTTTTTAGAACGTGCTACACTAGGCATAACCTAAAGTGAAATGAGGAATAAGAATGAAAACGACGGTTCGCACTGGCCTGATTTGCGGGGCACTATTACTCTTACTAGGGACTGGCGTACCACAACTTGTTCATGCCGATACGGCAACTGCTGATACTACGACGACTAGCACCACTGCAAACAGTGATGTTAACAGCGATAGCAGTAGCGATGACAGTGGTAGTGCAGTCCAAACCAAAGCTCTCTCGAAGCCGTACGTTGCCTATGGCGCCGGCTTAGCTTCAGAGGATAAGGACGCCGTTGCGAAAGCACTGGGGGTTCAGTCCAATTATCAAAGTTTAACGGTAACCGGATCGGACTATGCGACATATATCAATTCTGCGGGCACAACGGATGCTAGCATGATCAGCTCCGTTTCACTGGCACCGGCTGATCCGGGTTCCGGCGTGAAGGTCAATATTGCGCAATATAACGGCGCGGATAACATTACACAGGTGACGTCGCAACAGTATGCCATGGTTGCAACAATGGCGGGGGTTAAAGACGTGATCATTACCGTGACAGCTGATAAGGCGGTTTCCGGTGAATCGGCCTTAACGGGCGTTTATAAGGCGCTGGCTGCGGATGGCTTAACTTTGAACCAGCAAAACACTCAAGCCGCCAATAGCGTGCTGGAAGCAACCCAACCAGCGATCAACCAAAATTCAAGCGATAAAAAATACCCGGGGAAGTTAATGTCCGCCGTGGGTGATGTGTCGTCAGACTTGGCTAAAAAGCGTCAAGATGATAACCAGTATGCGACAAAGGCCGAAATTAAGCAGATGCTGGACGAGGCCTTAGCCAAACAAGGTATTCAATCGCAGACGTCAACAACCGTTATCAACCAACTAGTCGTTGCCCTGAGCGCGGTCCAAAAGGCGCCGGTCTCATCAACGTCGAGTTATGTTGATAACGCCAAGCAAGTTGCCAACAACTTAAAGAACTCAGTCGGTGATAGCATGGCTAAAATCAAAGACTTTGCCAGCTCCGCTGATACTAGCGGCATCATGGGCTTCTTGAACCGAATCTGGCAAGCAATCGTTAACTTCTTTACGAATTTGTTTTAACAATTAATATAGTAGTGAACCGATTGGCTGAATGAGCTGATCGGTTTTTTTGTGTTTATTTACGTTTGTGTCCAGCGTAAGCATCCTTCTGTTTAGTTTGTGAAGTATGGTGATTTGCTTGAACTGTCGATTCCGGTAGTCAACTAGGTTCCTGCTGTGGGGCCGGCCTGAGCCAAAAGGCGGTCTCAGCCCTCGAATTGAAGCCTCGCCAAAAATCGTGCGAGTCTTCAATTCGTCCCCGATAATCGGCGGTTGTTGAAAGTTCGTCAACAACCACCAATTATCGCGACACAGCATCCACCTAGTTGACTACCTGCATCTCACATTGCGCAATTCGGCGCTATTGCAGAGCATCTCAAGTGTTTAACTGCACGTTTGACTACGAAATTACAACGATTTGTTTTGCCAAATGTGACACGCAATAGTATGCGTACAATCGTTGACTTATTGCGGTTACTGTACATTGACCACAATCGTTTCTGCAGTTGTTGAAGTACCAGCTAACGGTTTCGTCACGCGGTTCCGTCAACTTCAGAATGTGACAGCCAGATGTTCTGTTATCGACAGCGCACCATGTAGCGGGAGGCGGAGGCGCGCGAGGCTCAGCAGTGTCGGTATGACTTAAGCAGTCGTAGTCCGTGGGGTTCGGGCTGCGAGTGCTTTAGTCATACGCGGGTCCGGAGAGATCCGGCATGGGCGTTTTTTGCCCATTCCTAGCTCGTAGGCCCGCCACTGCGTTCCAGCCTCGCATAGCGCCGGAGCTTCCCGCGGCATCCTCCCACAATTCAAAACCAGAATCACTTCACAAACTAAACATGCTTACGCTGGACATAAACGTAAGCACAAATAGAAGCACAAATGGAAGCACTAAAACCCTACAGAAATGAAACAATACTAGATAGAATGTTTGATATTAGAATAGAATTGTGGAATGTTGATTCTGTCACAAACTTGTAACGTGACCGTAACGTTGACATAAATGTGGGAGCTAAAGCCCGGTACATTAGGATTTGCATTTAGAAAACGGTAACAAATGCCATGAAAAATCCATCGTATCGCAAGGGATTCTTAAGCTTTTTGGGGAAAAATTTAGAAAATGTGTTAAGATAAATTTGTAATTCTATAAAAGCGCCATCACCGAACGCTGAAAAACGCGATAAAACAGGAGGGGTGATCCGATTTGGGAAAACAACACACATCTGTAAAAGTCATCACGGCTGGTATGATTGGGGCCGCTGGCTTCATGTTAGCCGGGCCTGTGCAATCTGCAAGTGCTAAGACGGTTACAGTAAAATCGGGGGATACCGTCTGGCAACTTGCCACCAAGTACGGCGTCTCTATGAGCCAATTAGAGAAGAGTAACCACCTTAAGAACGGGGTTATTTATGCAGGTCAAAAGTTAGTCTTATCAAGTAGTAAGGCAACGACCACTAACACAACAACGACGACAACTAAAACCACGACAAAAAAGGCGAACGCAGCTGCTGCATCTGTTAGCAGCTTATCGTCAACATCAACTGCAACCGCATCTACATACACCGTAAAATCTGGAGATACACTCTGGAAGGTTAGCAAAAAATACGGCGTGACGATCGCTCAATTAAAGCAATGGAACGGCTTGAAGAGCGACATGATTGCTGTTGGTCAAAAATTAGCTGTTAAGAAGGCTGCTGCAACGAGCACCGCATCTTCTTCAGCAACAGCAACAACCACGCCTAAGGCAACGAAATCAGCAACCACAACAAAGAAAACAACAACTAAAGCCGCAACAGCTTCAACAACTACCAAGGCAACGACTACTAAAGCGGACGCCGCCGCAACGACTTCCGTTGCTAGTTATGCGGTTAGTTTGGTTTCGAAGAACATCCCTTACGTTTGGGGCGGTGCGTCGTTAAAGGGCATGGACTGCTCAGGATTGACGCAGTACGTCTACGCACACACGACTGGTGTTAGCCTGCCACATAACACTGTTGCACAAGAAAAGATGGTGTCAAAGCACTCTGTTAGCTCAGCAGTCCCAGGCGACCTGTTGTTCTGGGGTGCCAGTGGTGCGACTTACCACGTGGGCATCTACATTGGTAACAACGAGTACGTCAATGCACCAGTTCCTGGCGAAAACGTCCAAATTGCGACGATCAGTAAGTATTTCGCACCAAGCTTTGCCGGAACGGTCAACGGATAATAATAGTTAGAGATTAATAAGAAGCTTTACGAAAAACTTAGTTCACAATTTGGGGTATTGGTGTTATAGTCATTTTTGTTTTTTAAATTATTAAAAAATTACTTAATTAATTATGCTGAGATAAAGGGGTGTAATCCGATGAGTAATCGACTAGAAATTCTCACTGAATACCGATTAGCGAATCATCAACTTGACGAACTGAAGTTAACTGAATGCAAACAGGTGCAACCCACCGACCAAACGGTGACGATTGAACCTAAGTATGGGCGCGCGATGAAGGATCTTTCCGACAAGTGTGCTAACTTGAATATGATTTTAGAGGCCATGGCGGCGTCTGAAGACTAAGAGCTTTCCGAAAATGGAGGCTCTTTTTGTTTCGCCAAAATAATCAATTCAATAAACACCCCCGTAGATACCAAGGTAGGTATCCGCGGGGGTGTGTGATTAGTGTAGTTTAAATGGTTGGATCAATCCAAAAAGGATAAGTGGTTGATTCGAAGTAGGTATCCCAGTAACGACCACCCAGCTCTTCACCATCGGTTTGACCGTATTCGATTGCCGGAACGACGAGGTGCAGTTTTGGCTCATGATAGTGATGAACCGCTTTAAGCTTCAAGTGTTTACCAAGTAAAATCATAAAGCCGATATAAATCAATTGTGGGAGGTGCTTTTTTTCAATCACAATTAAATCTAAAGCGGGTTCGCTGATTGAAGCAGACGGCACAACCTTGAGACCGTTCCCGAAGTAGGGGTGGTTGGCAATTGTTACCAGATAAGCTTTAGGGTACATATCCCGGTGACGGCCAACGTGAACGGTCATTGGAAATGCAGTTTGGTTGTAGCACACGCCAATAATTGCTGCGAGAATTCGGAGTTTATTGAGGTGTAGGCGACTGAGGATCGATTTCGTCTTCGTGCTATTAGCACTATTAACCACGGCTGCATCGAAACCGATACCCACGTTGTTTGTGAACGCACCGGTAGTTTGTTTACTGGTGTCGATATAGGTCCCGATGGTAACGGTGTTCCTAGCCGTACAGTTTATAATTTGATTTAGAGCAGCGCGCCAATTAGTGGCCATGTTCAAACCCTTGGCAAAATTATTATTGAGACCAACGGGCAGACAAGCAATTGGTATCGGGGTGTTAAGGTGAGCGGAAATCAATCCGTTCAAGGTTTCGTGAAGCGTGCCATCACCACCAATTGCGAGAACCACAGAATTGGTCAACTGCTGGCCTGAGGCTTGTTTGGCAAATTGGCGTGCTAATTCGGACGCGTGGCCTGGATATTGCGTTCGCGTCAACTGATAGGATAACTGGCGTTGATTTAAAACCGCCTTAATTTCCGGCCAAAGACCCTTTGCACGACCGTTTCCAGCCGTTTCATTTAAGATAATGTAAAAACTCACTGACACCTTAACACCCATCCTCTCGAAAATCATACTCGTACATTATAACGGACTTTTTTCGTTTGGGCTAGATTGAAGAATTGAAAGTTAAAAAAAGATTACGCAATTCGACTTGAATTGCGTAATCTAGGGTTAATCCATAATTAACATTGGTAAAATCATTGGGTGACGTTCAGTTTTCTCGTAAAGGAAATTCTGAAGGTCATCAATGATGGCGTTTCGAATTGAAGCTTCGTTTGCTTTCTTGGAACGCATTGCCCGACGAATCGTTGAGAAGACCAACCGACGGCCTTCGTTTAACAATTCACCTGATTCACGCATGTAAACAAAACCACGTGAAAGGAGGTCTGGGCCAGCCTGGATAATTTTATCCTTTAAGTTGATCGTTGCGACAACGACAACGAGACCTTCTTCAGAAAGTAATTGGCGATCACGGAGAACAACGTTGCCGATATCGCCGATACCACTGCCGTCAATGTAAACATCGCCAGCGGTAAAGTGACCTGCGATTCGAGCAGAGTCCTTAGTTAAGGCCAAGACGTCACCGTTTTCCATAATAAAACTATGGTCAAGTGGGACGCCACATTGCTCAGCTAATTCGGTATGGATCTTTAACATCCGGTATTCACCGTGAATTGGCATGAAATACTTCGGTTTCATCAACCGCAGCATCAGTTTTTGTTCTTCTTGGCCACCGTGACCAGAAGTATGGATGTTATTGACCTTACCATGAATGACGTTGGCACCTGCTTCTTCCAATTCGTTGATGACGTGGTTAACACTCACAGTGTTCCCAGGAATTGGGTTACTTGAGAAAATAACCGTATCATCGGGTTGAATTGAAATTTGACGGTGGGTACCGTTAGCGATTCGTGATAGCGCAGCCATCGGTTCACCCTGAGAACCCGTACAAAGGATCATGACCTTGTTGGCAGGGAGTGAACGAAGATCGTTGGCGTCAACCAACGCTTCATCAGGGATGTTGAGGTAGCCGAGTTCACGACCGTTAACGATAGCGGCTTCCATGCTTCGACCAAAGACGGCAATCTTACGACCGTGAGCCAAGGCTGTTTCACAGGCGGTTTCGATTCGGGAGATGTTTGAGGCGAAGGTGGCAAAAATAATCCGGCCTTCAACTTGATCAAAAATCTTTCGAATTGATTTGCCGACCCATTTTTCAGACTTCGTCCAGATGGGACGTTCGGCATTGGTACTGTCGGCCATCAGACAAAGGACGCCTTCTTCACCAAGCCGAGCCATCCGTTGTAGGTTAGGCGGCTGGTTAGTAACTGGTGTCAGATCGAACTTAAAGTCCCCAGTCTGGACAATAACGCCAGATGGGGTGTGCACTGCGATCCCTAAGGTATCTGGAATCGAGTGGGTGGTTCTAAAGAACGAAACGCTAGTCTTACGGAACTTAAGGACGGTGTCCTCGTTGATTTCGTGCAGTTCGGTTGTCCGTAACAGACCGTGTTCATCCAATTTGTTTTTAATGAGGGCAAGCGCTAGTGGCCCGGCATAAATTGGCACATTAAGATCCTTTAAAAGGTAAGGAACCCCACCGATGTGGTCTTCGTGACCGTGGGTGATGACAAGTGCCTTGATTTTTTGCTGGTTGGCAACGAGGTAGTGGTAATCAGGAATCACATAATCGATTCCAAGTAACTCGTCTTCGGGGAACTTGATGCCGGCATCAATGAGGATGATTTCATCCTGAAATTGAATCCCGTAAGTGTTTTTCCCGATTTCACCAAGACCACCAACGCCAAAAATTGCAGTTTCGTTATTTTTGACGTTTAGTTTTTTCATTGATTAAACTCCGTCAATTCGTAATTTGGATCTTGTTGTTCGTATTCAAGGAACTTGCCCTCTAGTGGTTCGATGAATTCGATGTTGTGCTTGGTATTAGCAGCGACCAAAGCGCGTGCGTCAACTTCCGTTTCAGCATCGATGTAAAGGGACTTCGTGTCCTCACGCTTAGGGTTGCGAATCTGGTCTTCTTGATAGTAAACTTTAAAAATCATAGTGACAGGTAAACTTCCTTTCTATAAATACCGTTAAAATCAACGGGTTGATTAAGGGAGCCTAATCAACCTTTTCTTTGTAACCGAACGTCTTGTTGAGATCAACAACAGTTGCTTATATACTATCATATTGGGAAATGAATGTATAGTGAGGACGCTAGGTGACCTTTAATGACAACACCAGTGATTTCACAACTAAAATAACTGACTGGTAGCGCTTAGAAACTAAGCGGATTTTGATATCACTCGGGTCAAAGAATGTGCTACTATAAAATGAGAAAGTGGGGTGGTCAAGATGATGGGACGAACACTAACGATTGTGATCGCAATCATTGTTGCGGTGGTGTTGTACCTGTTGATTCATCGATTAATTGTTAGCCGGGCGACTAAGACTGCCCAACTGGCGGCTTTAGACCAAACGAAGGTGGCACTACTGGCTGCGTTACAACGGTTGGCAGATGAGCGATTTATCACCGATCCCGCAACGTTATTATCGGCCTCGGTAATCCCCGATGGCTGGGGGCGTGGTGTGATGGCTTTCGAATTTATTCTCCGAATGGATGATGTTACGGATGAACAACTACCGCTTGTTCGTCAACGATTAAACCACTTGCTGGCGGAATTTTGTCAGGACGAACACGTTGAATCGGCGGTAGCAGACGGACAATCCGCTTTTCTAGTGACCGACGCTTGGCGCCACACGATTCGAGTTCATCTGGGGGTTGCCTATCTCGTCAACGAAGCGACGATTGAGTACATTCAAGATTTGCGGCGGATGGATGCTTCTCAAATCAATCAAACAGAATAGTTTAGTTAGTTATAGAAGAAAGTGCAAAAAACACGGCAACGGTTATCTCAAATTTGAGGATAACCGTTGCCGTGTTTTTTGTTGAGTAGTTAAGTAATTAGCGTTATTCGAACAGCACCGTGTCATCACTGACTTCAAATGGATGCTCGTGATCAATATGGTCGTAGAACAAGACGCCGTGTAAGTGATCGATCTCGTGTTGGCATACAATTGCTGGATAGTGCTTCAACCGAATCTTGTGGGTTTCACCCGTTGTGTCTTGGTAACGGAGGGTAATGCGGTCATGACGTGGTACGAATCCTGGGACGTCTTTGTCAACTGACAAACAACCTTCGCCTTCCGTCAAAGCCCCGGCTTGGACGGAGTGACTAATAATGACGGGATTAATGATCACGTCGGTAAATGGTGATTTGCCACCATCTTCAGGCGCGGGTACGAGAACGGCGGCCATCATTTTGGAAACGCCAACTTGAGGCGCTGCTAAACCGACGCCAGCACGAAGACCGTACTTTTCGCATTGTTCAGGATCTTGGCTAACCACCAAGTATTCCATCATATCATCTGCCAACTTTTGATCTTCTTCAGAAAGCGGAAAACTGACCTGTGCTGCTTCTTGACGAAGAACTGGATCGCCATCTCTGACGATATCTTTCATTAAAATCAAGACCATTACCTCCGATGTATAAACAAGTACTTAATTAATTAATCTTATCATATCTTCTTTGGAATATGAAATCAAAAAAATGTGATTAAAAACACAAACATTTTTTCAGAAAACGCAATCCCTTGACTGAAAGGCAACTTGGCGAATTTTGCGATATAAAAGTAATGAAAGGGCTTGCATGATTTGTGAAAGCGTGTTAATTTAAGAGTGTAGTTGAGAAAGCAAACGGTTTCAAAAGGACGGCTGACGTCCTGAAACTGAATGCATACAAACGGAAAGGAAAGTGTTAGTTATGGCGAAGAAAACTGGGCATGTGATTGATTTAGCGTCAATTAAAGCCAAGATGAGCGATCCTTATAAGAAAACATTCCAAATTGTGAATGAAAAAGGTGAGATCGTCAATCAAGAACTTTTCGATACTTTTTCAGATGATCAATTAGTTGATTTTATGGAAAAGATGGTTTGGGAACGTGCCTTGCATGAACAAACAATGAACTTCTCTCGTCAAGGTCGGTTAGGCTTCTACGCCCCAACCTTTGGTGAGGAAGCTAGTGAAATGGGTTCAATTGCTGCTTTCAAGGAGCAAGACTTCCTATTCCCAGCCTACCGTGACTTACCACAATTAATTCAACACGGTGCATCCGTTGCCCAAGGCTTCTTATGGTCAAAGGGTAACGCGGTTGGTGATGATTACGGCGACCAACGCAACTGGTTCCCACAAATCATCATTGGTGCGCAATACGTTGAAATGGCCGGTGCCGCTTTAGGTATCAAGAAGAACGGTGAAGAAGATACGGTTGCCTTTGTTTACACTGGTGATGGTGGTACTTCACAGGGTGACTTCTATGAAGGTGTTAACTTTGCATCATCATTCCAAGCTCCCGCAGTCTTCATGGTTCAAAACAACGGCTGGGCAATTTCAGTACCACGTTACAAGCAAACTGCTGCTGAAACCTTGGCTCAAAAGGGTGTTGCTTCAGGTGTTCCAGGTATCCAAGTTGATGGGATGGACGTATTGGCTGTCTACATTGCAACTAAGGAAGCTCGTGAATTCGCTGCTGCCGGCAACGGTCCTGCATTAGTTGAAACTTTAACTTATCGTTTCGGTGCTCACTCAAGTGCCGGCGATGATCCTAGTCGTTACCGGACTAAGGAAGAAGAAAAACCTTGGTTCGATGCCGATCCATTGATTCGGATGAGAAAGATCTTGACCGACAAGGGATTATGGTCACAAGAAAAAGAAGACAAGCTTGTTGATGAATACAAGACCAGCTTCAAGGATGCAATGAAGGAAGCTGAAAATACACCAACGCAATCAGTTGTTGATATGTTGAAGACCACGTTCGAAGAACCAACTCCACAAATCAAAGCTGACATTGCAAGATTCGAAGCAAAGGAGTCGAAGTAACCATGGCTAAATTAACTTACATTAAAGCAATCACAGATGGTTTAGATGTCGTTTTAGGCGAAGATCCAAAAACGTTGATCTTTGGTGAAGACGTTGGTAAAAACGGTGGTGTGTTCCGGACTACCGAAGGCTTACAAGACAAGTACGGCGAAGACCGTGTCTTTGATACCCCGTTAGCTGAATCAGGGATCTTAGGTTTATCAATTGGGTTAGCTGCAACTGGCTGGCGTCCAATTCCTGAAATCCAATTCATGGGCTTTACTTTCGAAGCTGTTGACTCAATTGGTGGTCAAATGGCACGTAACCGTTTCCGTTTCAGCGGCAAACGCGCAATGCCAATCACTGTTCGGACCCCATTTGGTGGTGGTACTCATACTGCCGAAATGCACGCCGACAACTTGGAAAACTACTTCGTAGGGACTCCAGGTTTGCGGGTTGTTACACCAGCTAACCCATATGATGCAAAGGGCATGATCATTTCAGCCGTTGAAAACAACGACCCAGTGCTCTTTATGGAAAACTTGAAGTTATATCGTTCAATGAAGGACGAAATTCCTGAAGGCAAGTACACTGTTCCCCTAGACACCGCTAAGGTTGTTCGTGAGGGTACTGACATCACATTGGTTGCTTACAGTGCTGAAGTCAACGAATCACTTAAGGTTGCTGACAAGTTAGCTAAGGAAAACATTTCTGCTGAAGTGATCGACTTACGCTCATTATCACCAATCGACACTGACACCATCTTCAAGTCAGTTGAAAAGACTCACAAGGTAGTTGTCATTCAAGAAGCTCAAAAGATGGCTGGCGTTGGCGCCCAAGTTGCTTCAGAAATTGCTGAACACGCAATTATGAACCTTGATGCCCCAATCGGCCGGGTTGCTGCTCCTGATACTGTTTACCCTTGGGCCCAAGTTGAAAACGACTGGCTTCCAAACGCTGACGATATCGAAGAAAAAGCACGCGAAATTTTGAACTACTAAACACACTTTGTGATATAGAAAGGAAGTTTTCCCATGGCTTTTGCATTCAAACTCCCTGAGCTTGGTGAAGGGATGGCCGAAGGTGAAATTGCATCATGGCTTGTTAAAGAAGGGGACGCTGTTAAGGAAGACGACGTTTTAGTCGAAATCCAAAACGACAAGTCCGTTTCAGAATTGCCATCACCTGTGGCTGGGACTATTAAGAAAATCGTTAAACAAGAAGGCGAAACTGCCGAAATCGGTGACACATTAGTTGAAATCGATGACGGTTCACCTGACACACCAGAAGATGATGCACCAGCTGAAGAAGCAGCACCAGCCGCTGAAGCACCTGCTGAAGCTGCACCCGCAGCACCAGCACCAGCCGCTCCTGCAGCCGCACCAGCTGCCGCAACCGGTGTTCCTGCTCAATCAGATCCTAACAAGTTAGTTTTGGCAATGCCATCTGTTCGTCAATATGCACGTGACAAGGGCGTTGACATCACTGCTGTTACCCCAACTGGGAAGCATGGCCAAATCGTTAAGGCTGACATTGACAACTTTAACGGCGCCGCTGCACCAGCTGCCGCAGCCGCTGCTCCTGCAGCCGCAGCCGCACCAGCCGCAGCTCCAATCAAGCCATACGTTTCTGACGAACCAGAACTTGAAACCCGTGAACCAATGTCAATGGTTCGTAAGGTTATTGCTAAGGCAATGCGGACTTCTAAGGATATCTCACCACACGTTACTTCATTCCAAGATGTTGAAGTATCAGCTTTGATGGCTAACCGTAAGAAGTACAAGCAAGCTGCTGCTGACAAAGAGATCCATTTGACCTTCTTGCCATACATCGTTAAGGCAATGGTTGCTGTTTTGAAGGAATTCCCAGAATTCAACGCTTCAATTGACAGCGCTTCCGAAGAAATTGTTTACAAGCACTACTTCAACGTTGGTATCGCAACGGATACCCCTCACGGCTTGTATGTACCAAACATCAAGAACGCTGATTCTAAAGGCTTGTTTGAAATTGCCAAGGAAATTACCGATAACACCCAAGCTGCTTACGACAACAAGTTGAGTGCTAAGGCAATGTCTGGTGGTTCAATCACTATCAGTAACGTTGGTTCAATTGGTGGTGGCTTCTTCACTCCAGTTATCAACCAACCAGAAGTTGCTATCTTAGGTGTTGGTAAGATTGCTAAGGAACCTTACGTCAACGAAGATGGCGAAATCGAAGTTGGCAACATGTTGAAGTTATCATTGAGTTACGATCACCGTTTGATCGATGGTGCCTTAGCTCAACGTGCTTTGAACAAGTTGAACGACTTGCTTCATGATCCACAATTGTTATTAATGGAAGGATGAGACCCGCATATGTCAGATGTTGAAAAACGCGATACTGTCATTATTGGTGCCGGCCCTGGTGGGTACGTTGCCGCAATCCGCGCAGCCGAATTAGGCCAAAGCGTGACAGTAATTGAAAAATCAGATACTTTAGGCGGTGTTTGCCTAAACGTAGGTTGTGTGCCTTCAAAGGCGTTGATCAATGCTGGTCATCGTTTCCAAGACGCTAAGGACGCCTCAACCTTCGGCATCACCACCCAAGCCCCATCAATCGACTTCTCCAAGACGCAAGCTTGGAAAGACGAAAAGGTGGTTGCTCGGATGACGAGTGGTGTCAAGATGTTGCTCAAGAAGCACAAAGTTGATGTCATCCAAGGTGAAGCCGTACTTGATTCAGACACTAAGTTACGTGTCGTTTCAACTGGTCCAAAGCAATTTATGAGTGCTGATGATGGTTTGACCATCGAATTCAAGAACTTAATCATTGCTACTGGTAGTCGTCCAATCGAAATCCCTGGCTTTAAGTTCAGCGGTCGGGTCCTTGACTCAACTGGTGGTTTGAACTTACCAGCTATTCCTAAGGAATTTGTTGTTATCGGTGGTGGTTACGTTGGGACTGAATTGGCTGGCGCATACGCTAACCTCGGTTCACACGTTACCATTCTTGAAGGTACGAATTCCATCTTGCCAAACTTTGACAAGGATATGGTTAAGGTTGTCTTGAGCCAGATGAAGAAGAAGGGCATTGACGTTATTACTAACGCCATGGCCAAGAAGTCTGAACAAGATGATAAGAGTGTTACTGTCACTTATGAAGTTGACGGTAAAGCTTCAACCATTACAGCGGATTACGTCATGGTCACTGTTGGCCGTCGCGCTAACACTGATGACATTGGTCTTGAAATGACCAGTGTTAAGACTGGCGATCACGGTTTGATCGAAGTTGACTCACAAGGTCGTACTTCTGTACCAAACATCTTCGCTATCGGCGATATCGTTGCTGGTCCTGCATTGGCTCACAAGGCATTCTTCGAAGCTAAGACTGCTGCTGGTGCCATTGCTGGCAAGAACACCGCTAACGACTGGGTTGGCGTTCCGGCTGTCTGCTTTGCAGACCCAGAATTGGCAACTGTTGGTTTGACTCAGAGTGAAGCCAAGGACAAGGGCTTAGATGTTACAACAGCTAAGTTCCCATTCGCCGGTAACGCTCGGGCCGTATCATTGGATCAACCAGATGGCTTCGTTCGTTTGGTAACGACCAAGGATACTAATGCGGTTGTTGGTGCTCAAGTTGTTGGACCTGGTGCATCTGATTTGATTGCTGAATTGAGCTTAGCAGTTAACAGCGGCATGAACGCTGAAGACATTGCTTTGACCATTCACCCACACCCAACGTTGAGTGAACCAATCCAAGAAGCAGCTGATGTTGCTATTGGATTCCCAACTCACATCTAAACCTGTATATGGTTAATGTCAAAAAGGTTCAGGACGGTTGTCCTGAGCCTTTTTGTGGTGTCCGCAGAGGGGATACAAGAGGCGCAAAATTACTATTGCTGTGATTGCCAGTTATTTGAGTGGCTACAATGCTAGGGCTATCTCTGAAGCCGAAACCGCGGTATAATCGACTGCAGAAGTATGGTGAGGTTAAGAACAGGAGAATTTAGGATGAAAAACTATTCGTATCCACTGGCTGATGATTGGACGACCGACGAAATCGTGGTTGTAACGACGCTGTATCAACGTTTAGAGGATGCCTATGAATTAAATCAAGGTGTTTCTAAGCAAGCATTGCTGGCAGCTTATCAAGCATTTAAAGAAGTTGTGCCATCGAAGTCGCAGGAAAAACAACTTGGCCGACAATTCGAGACGTTAACTGGATACAGTCTGTACCGAACGATGAAGGCCGCCCGAGAAACGACCCGTAAGTCAGTTAAAATGGTGTTAGGAGGATCACATTAATGGATCAAGGACAGTTGCAAGAAATTGATCAAACGGTGAAAGGCTGGTTGAGAGACTCTAGAAAATTTGTATTAACTAAAATGGCGGAGAAGCTCAACGTTGCTGAGAAATCTAGTCGCAAAGATCTTGTAACCAACGTTGATAAGGCTAATGAACAATTTTTAATTGAACGAATCCGACAATTTTCACCTAATAGTCAAATCCTTGGTGAAGAAGGCTTTGGCGATAAAATTACTGAAACGTCAGGCTGGGTCTGGGTGGTTGATCCGATTGATGGTACGATGAACTTTGTGAAGCAGCAAGATCACTTTGCGACGATGATTGCCCTCTATATTGATGGTCAGGGCGTTCTAGGCTACATTAATGACATTATGAACGATGACCTTTATTCAGGCGGGCCACAACTAGGGGTTTTTAAAAATGAAGAACGGCTACCCAACCCAACTAACTTAGGGTTAGCGGATGGCTTGATCGGTATCAGTGGCCCGCTGATCTTACGCAATCAATTTAATATGCAAATTGTCGCTGAAAAAAGTGCGGGCGTTCGGGCTTATGGTTCAGCGGGAATTGAAATCAGTCACATTTTATCCGGAAAATTAAACGGCTACATTTCCTATTTAAAGCCTTGGGACTTTGGCGCCGGGAAAATTTTAGCAGAAACTCTCGGTCTGTCGGTGACAACAGTTGACGGGAAGCCACTTGGTATGCTATCATCAGACTTCGTAATGGTAGCAACGGAAAAAGCACAACGAGACATTCTGCCAATCGTCGGTTAAAACGTCGGACTGTGACATGCGCGTCACAGTTTTTTTATGGCGTTAAGTCAAGGTGTAGGGTGTTGCCAATTGCGCTACACGCTTGACCGTTAAATCGACCGTTTAATTAAGAGTTACGTTTTACGAAAGGAAGAACAACATTTTGAAAACCAGAGATGACATTCGCAACATCGCAATTATTGCCCACGTTGACCACGGTAAGACTACCTTGGTTAATGAATTACTTAAACAATCAGATACATTAGATGAACACGTGGAAATTGCCGACCGGGCACTTGATTCTAATGATATCGAAAAAGAACGTGGGATTACGATTCTTTCGAAGAACACCGCTGTGCGTTATGGCGACAAGCAAATCAACATTTTGGATACCCCAGGACACGCTGACTTCGGTGGTGAAGTTGAACGGATCATGCGAATGGTTGATGGTGTGCTGTTGGTTGTGGATGCCTATGAAGGGACCATGCCACAAACTCGGTTCGTTTTGAAGAAGGCTTTGGATCAACATTTAACCCCAATCGTGGTTATCAACAAAGTTGACCGTCCTGGCTCACGCCCTTCAGAAGTCGTTGACGAAGTTTTGGACCTGTTCATTGAATTAGGTGCTGACGAAGATCAATTGGACTTCCCAGTGGTTTACGCTTCTGCTATGAACGGGACTTCAAGCTTTGATCCTGATTTAGCAACCCAAGAACACACGATGAAGCCAGTCTTTGACACCATCGTTGACCACATTCCAGCCCCAATCGATAACTCTGACGAACCACTTCAATTCCAAGTGGCAATGTTAGATTACAACGATTTCGTTGGCCGGGTTGGTATTGGCCGAATCTTCCGTGGGAAGGTTAAGGTTGGTGACAACGTTACAGTTATGAAGTTAGACGGTTCAACTAAGAACTTCCGGGTAACGAAGTTATTTGGGTTCTTCGGCTTGAAGCGTTTGGAAATCAACGAAGCCAAAGCCGGTGACTTGATTGCCGTTTCTGGGATGGAAGACATCAACGTTGGTGAAACGGTTACGGCACAAGATACGCAAGAAGCATTACCAATCTTACGGATCGATGAACCAACCCTTCAAATGACTTTCCGGACCAACAACTCACCTTTTGCTGGTCAAGACGGTAAGTTTGTGACGAGTCGCCAATTGGAAGACCGTTTACGGACTGAATTGGAAACTGACGTGTCGTTACGAGTTGATGACACCGACGAACCAGGGGCCTGGACTGTTTCAGGTCGTGGGGAATTGCATTTGTCAATTCTGATTGAAACTTTGCGTCGTGAAGGCTTTGAATTACAAGTATCACGGCCAGAAGTTATCTACCGCGACGTTGATGGTCAACAATGCGAACCTTACGAAGAAGTTCAAATTGACACGCCTGACGAATACACTGGTAGTGTGATCGACAGTTTGTCACAACGTAAGGGTGAAATGCAAAACATGGAAACGACGGATAACGGTCAAACTCGCTTGACGTTCTTAGCGCCATCACGTGGGTTGATTGGTTACTCAACTGAATTCATGTCAATGACCCGTGGTTACGGGATCATGAACCACACCTTTGAAAAGTACGCCCCAGTTATCCGTAACTGGAACCCAGGTCGTTCAAAGGGGACTTTGGTCTCAATGAACGCTGGTAAGGCAACCACTTACGCCATGATGGGTATCGAAAGTCGTGGTCGGTTATTGATCGATCCAGGTACTGACGTGTACGAAGGGATGATCGTTGGTGAAAACAGCCGTGAGAACGATATTACGGTTAACGTTACCAAGGGTAAGAACTTGACCAACGTCCGGGCTGCCGGTTCAGATGATATGGCACGGATCAAGACGCCAACTCACTTCTCATTGGAAGAATCATTGGAATTCTTGAACAGCGATGAATACTGTGAAGTTACGCCAGACCACGTTCGTTTACGGAAGCAAATTCTGGATTCAAACGCACGTGAAAAGGCTGCTAAGAAGCGTCGTCATAACTAATTAAAAAATTAATGCGATCATGCTTTGATTGAGGAGGCATCATGACATCCATTTTGGGTGTTGTGGTGCCTTTTTGCTGTCGCTTGTGTCCAGCGTAAGTGTTGGGTGCGATTTGGGTGTCGGCTGTTTGTCGTCGCTTCGCTCGCCAAAGCCGCATGAAAAAAGGCGCTCTCAGGCTACAAAATTCGGCGCCACTTAAACTGTTATTTCCAGGGTTCCTGAAGCTGTAAGAACTTGTCAACCACGCGCTTTCTGGCCACCACGCCGAATGGTGCTGCGCGAGACTGAGAGCTGCATGCAAGGCGACATCGGTAAACCCGCCAGGCCCGGGCGCCTTCACCGATGTCGCCTTGCACACTGCTCTCAACCCGTCTCGCTCCGCACACTTACGCTGGACACAAACGATAACGAATTTCAGTTACATTTTTGTAAGGTTTTAGCCCACCAAACCCGCAACTGCATAGGTTATGCTATAATCTAAAGAGTTTACTTGAGAATTTTTTGGAATGGCGTGGAATGAAATGAAAAGGTTAAGAAAATTAGATTACTTAATTATTGTGCCGTACTTAATGCTCTGTGCGATTGGCATCGTGATGGTGTACTCGGCTAGTGCGAATGTTGCCATTCAAAACGGCTCGTCACCAACTGCTTACCTGATTAAGCAAGTGATGTGGGTGATAGTTGGAATGGGTTTGACCGGGTTTGTCACCGCAATGAATTTTCAAAAATGGCAAACGAAGGTCGTTATAATTGGTGGCTTTGGGGTCTTCTTGCTGTTTTTTATTTACCTATTAGCAAAGGGTAAGACAGTTAATGGAGCTGCGGGGTGGATTTCATTTGGTCCAATAAATTTGCAACCTGCCGAGTTTGTTAAATTTTATTTGATTATTCTGGTTGCTCATGCGTTGGCTAGCCCTAAGCGAGAGTCGGAGTTACTGGGTGGTCATTGGTGGTGGACGATGCGTGGGCCACTAATTATAAGCGCAATTCTCACTGGGTTGGTTTTTATACAGCCCGATATGGGGAGTGCGTCGATTATTACCGCAATTATTTATATGATGTGTCTCGCAAGTGGCATCTCGGTTAAACGAGGTTGGAAAATTATCGGCGCCACCTTTGCCGGCATCGTGTTTGTTGCATTTCCAATTGCACTGAAGTTATCTGAAAGTGGCATTGTTAAATCCTATAAACTTGCACGACTGGTTGCCTTTGTCGATCCGTTCGGACATGCGAAGGATACCGGCCAGCAATTGGTGAATTCCTACTACGCTTTAAGTAACGGTGGTTTATTTGGAGTTGGCCTTGGCAATTCGATTCAAAAACGGGGGTATTTACCAGAACCCAACACCGACTTTATCATGGCGATTACTGGTGAAGAGTTAGGCTTGTTCGCTGTTATCGGGATTTTACTATTGCTGGGCCTAATCGTCTGGCGGACAATCAAAATTGGGATGCATGCGGATAACGTTTTCGATACGCTAGTTTGTTACGGCGTCGCAACCTACTATGCGGTGCAGGCGTCAATCAACGTCGGTGGGGTAGTCGGGTTCTTACCGATTACCGGGGTGACCTTCCCGTTTATTAGCTACGGTGGATCAAGTATGTTATCCCTGACGCTTTGTTTGGGGCTGGTTTTAAATGTGAGCGCTCGAGAACGTGGAAAGAAGGAGAAATAGATGTTAGCCATTCAAGAACGAACGAATTTGATCGTGTACGTGTCTAGTTTGCGACAAGTCCGTCAATTAAAGCGATATGGGCATCTTGAATATGTCTCTAAGCGAATGCGTTACGCGACACTGTACGTGAACGCTGAAGATGCACAATCAACGATTGAACGATTAAAACAATTACGGTTTGTGAAACGGGTGATTGAGTCACCCAAGCAATCATTATTAGCGTTGTTGGGCCTTTCGGGGAATCCAACGACTAAAACGGATCAAGTTAAATTTGAGGAGGATGAAGATTAATGCGCGTTGTTGCGGGTGAGTACGGTGGCCGGAAACTCCGGGCCGTTCCGGGAATGAAAACCCGGCCTACTACGGATAAAGTGAAGGAGGCTGTCTTCAATATTATCGGCCCCTATTTTGATGGTGGGAACAGTTTGGATCTGTTTGCGGGATCCGGCGGTCTCAGTATCGAAGGGGTATCACGGGGAATTGCGCACGCGGTTTTGATCGATCGACAAGGCGCTGCTATTAAGACAATCAAGCAAAACATTGAAGTGACTAAGGAACCGGATAAGTTTACGGTCCTCAAACGCGATGCCCAGCAAGCAGTTAAAACCCTCAGTCAACAAGGGCAACAGTTTAATCTGATTTACTTTGATCCGCCATACAAGGAACAAAAAATCGTTGCTGAAATTGAATTATTGATGCAGTTAGACTTATTGGCAACGGATTGTCGCATCATGTGTGAAACGAATCAGGAGGCAGCCTTGCCTGATACAATTGGTGACTGCCAAGTTCTGGAACGTAAATCCTATGGCATTACCCAAATTACGATTTATCAATATCAAGGAGTGTGAGTTGTTATGACAATTGCGGTTTATCCCGGTAGTTTTGACCCGCTCACGTTGGGCCACCTAGATATTATTGAACGTGCTAGCCGATTATTTGATAAATTGATCGTCACCGTTGGGATCAACACGAATAAGAAGGCCCTGTTTACCACGGAACGGCGGGTTGAGTTGATCAAGCGCAGCGTCGCTCATTTACCAAACGTTTCGGTGCAGGCTGAAGGTGGTCTGACGGTTAAATTTGTTGAATCAGTTGGCGCATCGGTGATTGTTCGCGGTATTCGAGATACGAAAGATTTTGAATATGAATCAGCGACAGCTAGTATGAACAAACATCTCAATGAACAAATTGAAACGGTCTTCTTAATGACCGCACCAAAATACGCCTTTATTTCGTCAACCCTTTTAAAGGAAGTCATGCACTTTGGTGGCGATATTGATTCGTTGGTACCGCAAGCGGTGGCTGAGGCGTTAAGAGAAGACTGAAGGTTGGTTTAATTAGATGAAGAAAATATTGAAACAGCGTTGGGTCCGGTACGGCGTTTCGATTGTTGCCGCAATCGTGATCTTGATTGGCTTTTTTTGGCCAATGTCGGCCTACATTGAGTCGCCCGGCTCAGCGGATGATTTAAAATCGTTCGTGACGATTCCAGGGCATGCGGATAAGCAAAAGGGGAAGTTTATGATCACATCGGTGCAATTAGCTCAGGCGCGACCGTTCACCTATGCGTTGGCGAAGCTGTCGCCGTATAGCTCGATTGAAAGCGAAGCCAGTATCACCGGTGGCCAAAGTAATGACACGTACATGCAGATGCAGAATTTCTACATGCAAAGCGCCATTGATGAAGCCAAAGCGGTTGCTGTTAAAGCTGCTCATAAAAAGGTGACTAAAAAATACCTGGGCATTTACGTGATGCAGATTCAGTCCAATTCGCAGTTTAAAGGTAAACTTAAAGTTGGTGACACCATTACAAAAGTGAATGGGCATCACTTTGAAAGTGCCTACGGGTTTCAAAAATACATCCGTAACCAAAAAGTGGGGACGACGCTAAGAGTTCAATACCAGCGGCATGGTAAATTTAAGGTCGTAGCGGCACCGTTGATCAAACTATCTTCCGGACAACCAGGGATCGGGATTATTTTGACTGATAACGTTAAGGTGACGACTTCGCCTAAGGTCAAGGTTGATCCTGGTCAAATTGGCGGGCCGTCAGGTGGCCTGATGTTTAGTCTTCAAATTTACAGCCAGTTGACTGGAAAAAACATCCGTCACGGGCGTAAAATTGCGGGGACGGGAACCATCAACCCAGATGGATCAGTCGGCGAAATCGGTGGGATCGATAAAAAAATCGTTGCTGCTAAAAAGGCGGGCGCAACGATCTTCTTTGCACCGTACGTTAAGCCAACGAAGGCGATTCTTCAGTTGGAAGAAGGTCATGTCACTAATTATCAATTGGCCAAACGAACAGCTAAAAAAGTTGCCCCGAATATGAAAGTCGTGCCAGTGACGAGCTTTAAGCAGGCACTTCGTTATTTGGAAACCCATCAATAATAGGTTAGTGAATCAATAGAAGTTGGCATCGCGTAAGGCGATTACCGGCTTCTTTTTTTGTTGTATAAAGAATTATAAATTTTCAAGTGGGATGATTGCCTAGGAATCGACAATTATGCTCTTTATACTTTGGCATGTTTCAGTGATAGGTACTGTTGTTTGTGTCCAGTGTGAGTGTTAGGTGCGATTTGGCTGTCGGCTGTTTGTCGTCGCTTCGCTCGCCAAAGCCGCGCGAAAACCGGCGCTCTCAGGCTACAAAATTCGGCGCCGCTTAAACTGTTATTTGTAGGGTCCTGAAGTTATAGAAACTGGTTAACCACGCACTTTCTGGCCACCACGTCGAATGGCCAGATAGGCTTCCAGACTTCGTCGGGTCGTGCTGCGCGAGACTGAGAGCGTAATGTAAGTGCACTTCGATAAAACCGCCAGACCCGGGCACTTTCACCGAAGTACCCTTACATTACGCTCTCAAACCGTCTCGCTCCGCACACTATCGCTGGACACAAACGACAGTAAAAAAATCCGAGCGTCGTTCCCCAGCTTTTCTGCTAATCGTAAAGTTGTTTGAAGCAAACGAATAATGGTTCGCGTAGTTAGGGGGTGACAGAAAGGAGGGGAAACGTTGGAAAGGTTAAAGGAGCTGTTGGAGAATACGAGTCGCGAAATCTGGATCATTATTGGTCTGGTCCTTGCATTAATTGGGGCCGCCTTTTTGCTATTACGACAACCACAACCGGTTAACGATGCCACCATGATGGCTGAAACGGTGATGGCTTCGTCGCAGTCAATGCAGATGACCGAGAATGGTCAGACCGCAACGACCAGCGCGACTGCGACAATGTACGTGGACGTTAAGGGCGCTGTTGAACAGCCAGGACTTAAAAAAGTTGACCAAACCATGCGCGTAATCGATGCGGTTCAGCTTGCCGGTGGTTTTGCGGGGAACGCTGATGAAAAGCAGGTTAATTTAGCGCAACGGTTAGTTGATCAACAAGTCGTGTACATTCCAAAACGGGGTGAAAAGGTCGATGCCGCGATGAATCAAGCTGGGGCACCGGCTAGTTCGGGTGCAACCGGGACCAGTCAGGCACCTCAGGTTAACTTAAATACCGCGGATGTTACTGAGTTGCAACAATTAGACGGCGTTGGTGAAAAAAAGGCGGCGAAAATTATCGAGTATCGAGAAGCCCACGGGCAGTTCCAATCGATTGAAGAGTTGAAGGAAGTCAGTGGCTTTGGCGACAAAACGCTGGAACGACTTCGACCGCAACTCGCAGTTTGAAAGAGCGTGTACGCGTCATAATCAATGGTGACTTAGCAACCCATATTTAGATGATATTTGGTATACTAGTGGGGACTATCAAATTGGAGGCCTTGAGCATAATGACGAAGAAGAGAATTCCATGGGATCAGTACTTTATGATGCAATCAGTCTTGTTAGCAAGTCGGAGTACGTGTAATCGTTTGTCCGTTGGGGCAACGATCGTTCGTGATCGGCGAATTATTGCGGGCGGCTATAATGGTTCCGTGTCAGGCGATGTTCACTGTATCGATGAGGGGTGTTACCTCGTTGATGGCCATTGCCTTCGGACGATTCACGCAGAAATGAATGCTATTTTGCAGTGTGCTAAGTTTGGCGAGCCAACGGATGGTGCTGAAATTTACGTCACTGATTTTCCGTGCTTACAGTGTACTAAGATGCTACTTCAAGCGGGAATTAAAAAGATTTATTATCTGCGGAACTACCATAATGATCCCTACGCAATGTCACTGATTGAAAAGAAACACGTGACGCTCACTCACGTTGAGTTGGACGCTGAAGCAATTGAACGCGCCTCAGTCGATGCCTATCTAGCTGGACATTAATCGACATATCATTTGGCTCGCCATATTGGCGGGCAGTTTAAGCGGCGTCTTTTTTGGCATTACTTGGTTAGCCGGTGGTTTGACGGTGCTATGGTTACTGAGGCTGATGTGTTTGCGACAACCTATAACGTTATTGTTAGCTGGCATGGTTTTAGTTGGGTTTGGTGGCTGGTTTTATCATCAGCAACAACTCATGGCTACGGGTCACTTACCGACCACAACCCGAACGCAATTGATGGTCCAAGTACAACCGGATGATGTTCGAATTGGACCTGACAGTGTTCAACTACGAGGTAAATTGCCATCTGGCTACTGGATCGAAGGTCGTTTTTATGCAGATAACAGCCAACTTGAGGCATATCGTCTGCGACAAACAAGTCAAATGATGTTAACGGGAGACGTGGACCGGTATGCGCCGGCAACCAACGTCAATGAATTTGATTTTGGCGTGTATCAGGCGCATCGGTGGACGTTTAATCAGATCAAAATTATTCAGTTACAACAACTAACACCGGTGCAAGCCCGTAATCCGTGGACGATTTGGGTTAATGGGTGTCATGCGTTGCGTTACTGGCTGATTGAACGAACGAAGTCGTTACCTGAGACGTTGCGATTGTATGTTCAAGGGTTGTTTTTAGGCTATCGTGCGGATGGCTTTTATGAACGGCTGGCAGCGGTTAAAGACCTTGGCTTGATCCATTTATTTAGTATCTCGGGCTTTCACGTTATTTGGTTGGTGGCGCTCATTGAATGGGGAATGGCCCTGTTACGACTACCGCAAGGACTTCGGGTCATTGGCCTTTGTTTAATTTTGCCGAGTTACGTGATTATCGCTGGGGGCGGTCCGGGCGTTATTCGGGCGGTTTTGGTGGTGTTGATTGGCATATTGGCCAAATTGGGACGGGTTTCGCTAAGCCGGTTAACGGTTTGGGGACTCAGTTTACTCATTGGCCTAGCGATAAGTCCAGCGATGTTGACCGAATTAGGGGGTCAACTGAGTTACGGACTAGCGTTTAGTTTAATCTTTTTGAATCAGCGGTCACTCCTATTTCAAACGTTGATGCTGAATTTAATTAGTTTGCCGACCATTTTATACCACATCTATCAATGGCACGTCTTGTCGTGGTCGTTAATTTATTACTATTACCGTTGTTTAGCTGGTTAGTTTTTCCCGTTGTGTTTGGCTTAATGTGGCTCGGGCCGAGCTGGCCAGTTGCGGCGGGGATGGGTGAACGGGGGCTACAAGGGCTCACGTTCAGTTTAGATTGGGTTGCTCAGTTGTCCGGAATGGTAGTGACGGGGCAACCAACGGCGTTGATGACGACCGGTCTTTGTGTGTTGACGTTTATGATTTTAGCTACACAAACGGCGCGGATTCGGCGTTGGTTATTCGGGCTGTTGATTATTAGTTACGCTGGTTTAATGTTTTGGCGCCAGCATCCCCTAGATGGTGAAGTGACCTTTTTTGATATTGGTCAGGGGGATAGTTTTTTGATTCGAGAACCTGGTAACCGACAAGTGATCATGATCGACACGGGTGGCAAGGTCACGTTTGGGTCACATCGTCCCACTGGCAGAAGTACCGCCGAACGGGTAAGCATTAATTACCTTAAAAGTCTGGGGATTACGCGGATTGATCATTTACTGTTGTCCCATCAAGATGCCGACCACACCGGCGATGTTGATGATGTACTAGCAGCGCTAGTTGTTAAACGGCTTTACGTGCCACTGGGGATGACCAGCAATGAGCGGTTCATGAAGCGCGTTCAACCAGCTTTAATGAAGCACCGAACGCAAGTCATTGAAGTTCAGGCTGGTCAATCAATTGAAGGCACGCAATTGCAGGTGGTTCACCCATTTAAAGCCGGTGAGGGCACCAATGAAGATTCGATGGTGTTATTCGCCAACTATGGTCAGTTAAGCTGGTTATTCACGGGTGACCTTGATCAGGCAGGCGAACGACAAATTGCCGCCCATTTTCCACAACTAACGGTAGACGTGTTAAAATTAGGACACCATGGCAGTAAAACGTCATCGGATCCAACGGTTGTGGCAAAGTGGCAACCCAAAATTGGGATTATTTCGGCTGGCCGGGAAAATCGGTACGGTCATCCTAATCAAGAGACATTGGCGACGCTTGCCAAACAGCAAGTGCCGTACTTTAGTACGCAACAAAATGGCATGGTGACGTACCGGTTTCGGGCTCACGCGCCAGGTTATTGGCAGACGTTTTTGAAAGGGGCATTTTCGTGACATTTGAAACAACCATGGCAGCACTTGGAAAACAACAAGCGCAACCGGTATACGTGATTACCGGTGATCAGCCCTACTTGAGTCAGCAACTTCGGGCAGCGTTTTTAGCGCTTATTCCAGAAGCTGAGCAAACCATGAATTATGCAAGTTATGATATGGAAACCACCCCGGTGGCACAGGCGTTAGATGACGCCATGTCCGCACCGTTCTTTGGGGACAAGCGATTGGTGTTCGTTGACCGCGCGTATTTTTTAACGACTGAAACGCATCGGGGAAGTAAAATTGAACACGATATGGCGAGTTTAACGTCGTACCTTGAACATCCAGAACCAACAACGATTCTCGTCTTTTTTGCGACGAGTGGCAAATTGGATAGTCGCAAAAAAGTGGTGAAGTTGCTTAAAAAGCAGGCGGAAGTGGTGTCGCTTGAAGCAATCGGCGAACATCAGATTCGCGAGTTGATCGAGGCACGGGTTCGTGAGGCGGATATGCAGATCGAACCACAGGCCGTTAACGCGTTGTTACAACGAACGGGATCTGATTTATCACTCATCATGAGTGAATTGCCGAAACTTACGTTAGCGTGTTTTGATGCTAAGGTGATCACGGCGCCAATCGTGTTAGAACTCGTCACAAAATCGTTAGATCAAAACGTTTTTGATTTGGTCAATGATGTGATGGGCCGTCGAATCGAAGCGGCTCTGAATCTGTACCGGCAGTTGATTTTGACGAAAGAAGAACCGTTGAAAATCAACGCGGTCTTAATCGGACAGTTTCGGTTGTTGATTCAAACCAAGATTCTTGCCAAAAATGGCTATAGTCAGGGGAGTATTGCCCAGACGTTAAAAGTGCATCCATATCGGGTAAAGTTAGCAATGCAGAGCAGTCGGTCCTTGAAGTTGGCCCATTTAAGACAGGCGTACCTTGGTCTTGCCCAAATTGAACGCGCGCTTAAATCGTCTACGCAAGACCCGATGATTTTATTTGAATTGTTTATGTTAAAATACCTCGATCAAGTTGCTTAACGAAAAAACAACAAAAAAAGGACCGCCAAACGGCGGTCCTTTTTTTGTTGTTCAAAAGTTAAGTTTAATTATGCGTTGGCTTTAGCTAAACGAGCGGCCATCCGTGACTTGTCGCGGGAAGCTTTGTTAGCTTTGATTAAACCTTTTGAAGCAGCGCTGTCAACGGCGCTAGAAGCAGCTTTGTATAAATCAGCTGCGTTGTCGTCCTTAGCGATTACGGCCTTTTCAAACTTCTTAACGGCTGTACGCATGCTGCTGAGTTGTGCTGAGTTACGTTCGTTAGCTTTAACGTTCGTCTTTGCACGTTCAATTGCAGATTTGATAATTGGCATGATTTCACCTCCACACTAAAAAGAGCCGGCTGGCTACCTTAATTATTCAACGAATGCCATTATACCGAACTTAGCGTGTGAATGCAATAGGGGTTTTAGAATCTACGCGGTTTACCGGTAGTAATCGGTAAACCTAGCCACGAGAAAATCAGGTGAAGTTAAGAAATTGGGCTCAATTCCGGTCAATGGCAATTAAAACGGCAGTTAACGGGAATCTCACTTGTATTTATCAGGTGACTCGTGTAGAATGAGTATCGTTCTTAAAGTGCCCTTACTTAGTTCTCCGCGATCTCACTCACGGCTACTCAGTAACGGGTGGACAACTATTATGATAAGGTGGGAATTTACCATGGCTATTAGTCAAGAAAAGAAAAACGAAATCATGAAGCAGTTTGCTCGTCACGAAGGCGACACTGGTTCTGCTGAAGTTCAAATCGCTGTTTTAACTGCAGACATTAACGAATTGAACAACCACATGAAGGCTCACAAGAAGGACTTCCATTCACAACGTGGTTTGATGAAGAAGATCGGTCACCGTCGTAACTTGTTAGCTTACCTTCGTAAGTCTGACGTTCAACGTTACCGTGAACTGATCAAGGCTTTGGGTCTTCGTCGTTAATCAAGATCTTTTCAAAGGAACTTCCCGTACTGGGAGGTTCCTTTTTCTATACATAAATTTGAGTGAACGTAACTGGTGGCGTTTGAAAAAATATACCAAAACGTTAGCGCAGACCGACGCAATCTCAGTGAACAACCGGCTTGAAGGTAATCCGTAAATATCGTGATCGATTAGGTATAAAATCAGCCGGCTAGTAGTTTTTATACTGAAACCGGTCAAAGTGTGATAAACTGTAAGCAGTTTAAAGACGTGCCTAAATCACTGGAATTTAGGGAAAAAGCGGGGACTAGTCGTTTTGAAATGACTCGCAGAAACGGATTGACCCGTTGAATCAAAACAGTTGAGGTGAATTATGGAAGAATCACAAGTTAAAATTATGCCGTTGGGCGGGGTCCGCGAAAACGGTAAAAATATGTACATTGTCGACATTAATAACAGTATTTATGTCTTAGATTGTGGGCTACAATACCCAGAAAATGAACTGCTCGGAATTGATATTGTCATTCCGGATTACGCTTATTTGCGTGAAAATCAGGACCGCATCGTTGGGGTCTTTTTAACCCACGGTCACGCTGACGCCATTGGTGCATTACCATACTTCTTATCGGAGTTCCGGGTACCGGTCTTTGGCTCTGAAATGACTATTGAATTGGCAAAGCTGAACTGTCAATCTGATCCAAATGCAAAGGACTTTGACGACTTTCACGTTGTGGATGCTCGGACCGAAATTGACTTTGGTGACGTGACGGTCTCGTTCTTTAAGACGACGCACTCAATTCCTGAATCAATGGGGATCGTGTTGGCATCAAATGCCGGGAGTGTTGTCTACACTGGTGATTTTAAGTTTGATCAAACAGCAGCCCCTGGCTATCAAACGGATTACGCGCGGTTAGCCGAAATTGGCAAAAACGGCGTGTTAGCCTTATTGAGCGACTCAGCGAATGCTGAAAATCCAAACGAAACGGCAAGCGAACGTGATATTGCGGACGACGTGCTTGAAACGTTTAACTACCACAATGGCCGAATTATCGTTGCCAGTGTTGGATCAAACATTTTGCGGTTACAACAAGTGTTTGATTCAGCGGCTAAGACGGGTCGGAAGGTTTATTTGACGGGCCAAGATATCGAAAAAATCGTGGATACGGCAATGCGGTTGCATAAACTAGTGTTGCCAGAAGACGATTTGCTGGTGACGCAAGAACAGTTAGCCAAATTAGCGCCGGAACAAACCGTTATTGTGCAGACTGGTCGTATGGGTGAACCAATCAAGGCACTTCAACGGATGGCAAACCAACAAGAAAAGGGACTAGGAATTGAACCTGGTGACCTTGTCTTTATCACGACCACGCCATCACATGCCATGGAAACAACGGTTGCCAAAACACGCGATATGATTTACCGGGCCGGTGCAGAAGTTAAGGCGATTTCTGACGAACTTAACTCTTCGGGACACGCTAGCAAGAACGACTTACAACTGATGATCAACTTGTTGAAGCCAAAGTATTTGATTCCCATTCAGGGTGAATATCGTTTGCTATCGGCCCATGCAAAGGCAGCTGAAGAGGTGGGGTTAACGTCTGACCGCATTTTCTTGACTGCAAAGGGTGACCAACTGGTTTATGATAAGCATGAGATGGTTTTGAGTGGTAGTGTCGAAGTGGGTAACACCATGATCGATGGTATCGGGGTCGGCGACATTGGTAACATTGTTTTGCGTGACCGTAAAGTGCTATCAGAAGACGGCATCTTTGTGGCGGTTATTACGATCGACCACAAAAAGAAGCAGATTATTGCGGAACCTAAGATCACCTCACGTGGCTTTGTTTACGTTAAGGCGAATAAGAACCTGATGCATGAAAGTGCAGAGATCATTAAAACCACAGTTCAGGCTAACTTGGATAACAAGGAATTTGACTGGACGCATCTGAAACAAGATGTTCGTGAAAAGTTGAATCACTACTTGTTTGAACAAACACGTCGACACCCAGTTATCTTACCCGTAATCATGGAAGTTGACCCACGGCGGCATAAGCCAAAGAGCAAGCATAAGAAAAACAATCAACCGGCCAAAGCAGCAACTGATGAAACTGCTGAATAAGGTCTAACCCAAAGCACTATTTTGAAGCTGAAAGTTGGCTTCGAATAGTGCTTTTGAGTACCAAGAAGAAAGAGGAGTGATTGGGTGACAGATCGGACGTTACAACAGGCCAACGCAGCGTTTAAACAGCATCAATGGCACACTGCCGCAACGCTGTATGAACAATTTTATGAGCAAGAAAAAAGTCCTAAAATTAATCATTTATTAGTGAGAAGCTTATTTGAGGACCAGCAGTACGTCGTTGCAAAATCGGTAATGGCGGATGATTGGAATAGTTACCTAGTGGATACGGATCATTTTGAATTAATGGTGCAAGTTCTTTTAAAGAATCGACAATTACTGATGGTTCACATCTTAATGGCGACAACTGGGGTAACTTCTTCTAAAATTGATGCGTTGCTAGCACAGGCAGAGACGGTGTGTCGCCAAAGTACGCATTTTCAAGCGGATTATCAGGCGTTTTACCAATTAAGTGCTCATGGATTGCAGCAACAACGACAGGCTTTTGAGGCAGGCAAACAATTGCCGCTAACGGAGTGGTTGACTGCGGCCAAGGCATTGCTAACGGATCCCTTCGTTAAACCGGTGATTCGAGTCAGTTTGTTGCAGTTGATGCAACAGTTGAAGCTCTCAGAGACGGTAAAGTTCCGTTGGTTAGACGACCAAGACTATCAACTTGTTCCGTCGACGTTACAACCCTTTGAAAAACTACCGATCGTTCAAAAATTAAATCAGCAACTTCAAGCTGAAATTGCGCAAAACGACCCAATTACGCAACAACTTTATCAAGAATCGCTTCAGTTACAATTAACGTTGCTTTATCCATTTATTGAGCGTGCAATTTCTAGTCCAACTGAATGGATCACCCGGTTAATTCACGGTGATACCAACGTTAGTCGGGAACCGGCTGCTCAATTTTCGGTGGCTTGGTGGCAACAAAAGTTGGCGCTGATCATGGCGGAAATGACCGGTGCATAAAAAACTTTTAACCAAAAACCGTTTTTATGGTTTACAAACGATAACCTAATCTATATAATGTTTAAGGATTCTTCTTGAGGGATTCTCGATTTACCTTTTCGAGAAGAAGTAGTATAATTAACATCAAAGGGTTGCTGATGAATTACTAATCAGCATAATCTTTGTGAAAAATACAGGAGGTTTCATTAATGGCAAAGGAAACATACGAAAGAACTAAGCCCCATGTAAACATTGGTACTATTGGCCATATCGACCATGGGAAGACTACTTTGACTGCAGCAATTACTAAGGTATTAGCCGCTAAGGGTTTGGCTAAGGCTGAAGACTATGCTGACATTGATAAGGCACCTGAGGAACGTGAACGTGGTATCACGATCAACACTGCCCACGTTGAATACGAAACTGAAAAGCGTCACTACGCACATATTGACGCCCCAGGACATGCTGATTACATCAAGAACATGATCACTGGTGCCGCTCAAATGGACGGTGCTATCTTAGTGGTTGCCGCTACTGATGGTCCTATGCCTCAAACGCGTGAACACATCTTGTTGGCTCGCCAAGTGGGTGTTGAATACCTGATCGTCTTCTTGAACAAGACCGACTTAGTTGATGATGATGAATTGATCGACTTGGTTGAAATGGAAGTTCGTGAATTACTTTCAGAATACGATTACCCTGGAGATGACATTCCTGTTATCCGCGGTTCTGCTCTTAAAGCCCTTGAAGGCGACGAAGAACAAGAAAAGGTTATCTTACACTTGATGGACGTTGTTGATGAATACATCCCAACGCCAGTTCGTGATAACGACAAGCCTTTCTTGATGCCTGTTGAAGACGTATTTACGATCACTGGTCGTGGTACTGTTGCTTCAGGTCGTATCGACCGTGGGACTGTTAAGGTCGGCGACGAAGTTGAAATCGTTGGTCTTAAGGAAGAAGTTCTTAAGAGTACTGTTACTGGTTTGGAAATGTTCCGTAAGACTTTGGAATTTGGTGAAGCCGGCGATAACGTTGGTGTCTTGCTTCGTGGTGTTAACCGTGAACAAGTTGTTCGTGGCCAAGTTCTTGCAAAGCCAGGTTCGATCCAAACGCACACTAAGTTCAAGGGTGAAGTTTATATCCTTTCTAAAGAAGAAGGTGGCCGTCATACGCCATTCTTCTCAAACTACCGTCCACAATTCTACTTCCACACCACTGATATCACTGGTGTTATCGAATTGCCTGATGGCGTAGAAATGGTTATGCCTGGCGATAACGTCACTTTCGAAGTTGACTTGATCGCACCAGCTGCCATTGAAAAGGGTACTAAGTTTACTGTTCGTGAAGGTGGCCACACTGTTGGTGCCGGTGTTGTTTCAGAAATCATGGACTAATACCTACCTAAACTGAACAAGAAAAGTCCGAGAAGGTTGCCTTTTCGGGCTTTTTTCTTTGAATCAGGTTTAATGTTAGGTGGTTAAGATGGCCGAAGATTGGCTCTTGTGATTTAAACCGTCACGATTGAATTGACGTGAGCTTAAAAATCGGCCAATGAACGCCGCTGATTGCTGAAAACCTGTGTATTTTATCGATATCTAGGGGGGAATAATGTTTACTTTTCGCCCCCCATACGGTAAACTGAAAGCTGTACGCAATTTGAATATGATCGTATTCGAAGAGATTTTTAATTCGGAGGGAATATAATGTCTGCAAAATGGGAAAAAAAGGAAACCAACAAAGGTGAATTAACCTTTGAAATTGGTGCCGATGAAATCAAAAAAGGCTTAGACCAAGCATTCGCACGGACTAAGAAGAACTTGGCTGTGCCTGGTTTCCGTAAGGGTAAGGTGCCACGTCAAATCTTCAACCAAATGTACGGTGAAGAAGCCCTTTATCAAGATGCTTTAAACATCGTCTTACCAGATGTTTACGAAGCAGCTATCGAAGAAGCTGGTATCGAACCAGTTGATCAACCAGAAATCAACGTTGAATCAATGGAAAAGGGTCAACCTTGGGTATTGAAGGCCGTTGTTACGGTTAAGCCAGACGTTAAGCTTGGCGACTACAAGGGCTTGAGCGTTACTAAGCAAAACACCCGTGTCTACCAAAAGGACATTGATGCTGAATTGGAACGTCGTCGTCAACAACAAGCCGAATTAGTGCTTAAAGAAGACGAAGCCGCTGCTAAGGGCGACACTGTCACCATTGACTTTGATGGTTACGTTGACGGTAAGCAATTCGACGGTGGGAAAGCTGATAACTACTCACTCGAACTTGGCTCAAACTCATTCATCCCTGGCTTTGAAGACCAATTAGTTGGCCACAAGGCTGGTGAAGATGTTGATGTTAAGGTTACCTTCCCAGAAGATTACCAAGCCGAAGACTTACAAGGTAAGGACGCAACCTTCAAGACCACGATCCACGAAGTTAAGCAAAAGGAATTACCTGAACTTGACGACGAATTTGCTAAGGACATCGACGAAGAAGTTGATAGCCTTGACGAATTGAAAGCTAAGATCAAGGATGAATTGAAGGAACAAAAGACCACTGCTGCCCACGATGCAATTGAAGATGAAGCTATCCGCGAAGCCGTAGATAACGCTGAAATTGCTGAAGTACCTGCTGCAATGATCGAAGAAGACATTCACCGTCAAATGGACCAATACTTAGCTAACATGCAACAACAAGGTATCGATCCTAAGATGTACTTCCAATTGACTGGTACGACTGAAGACGACTTGCACAAGCAATTCGCTGCTGATGCTGAACGTCGCGTTAAGACTAACTTGGTCTTAGAAGCCATCGTTGAAGCTGAAAACATCGAACCATCTGAAGACGAAATCAGTGCCGAAGTTAAGGATTTAGCTGGCCAATACGGTATGGAAGAAAGCGCCGTTCGTTCTGCTTTATCTGAAGATATGTTGAAGCATGATATCGCAGTTAAGAAGGCGGTTGACGAAATCACCGACTCAGCTAAGCAAGACAAGAAAAAAGACGACGACGAAAAAGACGACGAAAAGTAATCTAATTCGTTAACGCGACTAAAAGGCCCTGGAGATGAGGTTATCTGATTCTTTCACGGGCCTTTTGTTGCATATTGGCTTGAGTTAACCGGTCATCGTTGGAAGTTCAAATTACTTCTCACGGTGCAAGAACTATGGTATAGTAGCACTTGCGTTGTAGAAATGATACAATGCGGTTAACTTAAAAAGGGGTGACTGTTAATTGTTCGAAAATACTGATGTAAATGGCCCCGTAAACTGTTCTTTTTGTGGTAAGTCACAGGATCAAGTGAAGAAAATTGTCGCTGGCCCTGGGGTTTATATCTGTAATGAATGTATTGATTTATGCAAAGAAATTATTGATGAAGAGTTTAGTGAAGAGAGTGCCCAAACGGTATTCGATGTACCTACACCACAACAAATTGTCGATTCATTGAACCAATACGTCATTGGCCAAACCGAAGCTAAGAAGACGCTGTCGGTTGCGGTTTACAACCATTACAAGCGGGTTAACGAAATGGCAACTAGCCAAGAAGATGGCCCAGAACTACAAAAGAGTAACATTACGATGATTGGCCCAACTGGGTCTGGGAAGACGTATCTCGCCCAAACTCTGGCAAAAATTTTGAACGTGCCATTCGCAATCGCGGATGCCACGACGTTAACTGAAGCTGGTTACGTTGGTGAAGACGTTGAAAACATCTTGCTGAAGTTACTTCAAAATGCCGATTACGATGTTGAACGTGCCGAAAAGGGCATTATCTACATCGATGAAATTGATAAAATTGCTAAAAAAGCTGAAAACGTATCGATTACCCGAGATGTTTCTGGTGAAGGGGTTCAACAAGCCCTTTTGAAGATCTTGGAAGGTACCACTGCTAACGTTCCGCCTCAGGGTGGTCGCAAGCACCCGCAACAAGAATTTATTCAAATTGATACGACGAACATTTTGTTCATTGTTGGTGGGGCCTTTGATGGTATCGAAACAATCGTTAAGAACCGTCTCGGTGACAAGACGATTGGCTTTGGAACCGATTCAACACATCAACCAGTCGACGAGACGGAAAGCTTGATGCAACGAGTTGTGCCAGAAGATATGCTCGAATTCGGGTTAATTCCGGAATTCATCGGTCGTCTGCCAATTCTAACGGCCTTAGAGAAGCTTTCTGAAAGTGATTTGGTTCGGATTTTAACTGAACCAAAGAATGCCTTAGTTAAACAGTATCAGAAGTTAATTTCACTAGATGGCGTTGAGTTAGACTTTGAAGACGAAGCACTCAGTGAAATGGCGAAATTAGCCCTGAAACGTAACACTGGTGCCCGTGGATTACGCTCGATCATTGAAGATGTTATGCGCGACATTATGTTTGACTTACCAAGTCGTGACGACGTCGAAAAGGTCATTGTGACCGGTGAGACGGTTCGTGATCATGAAGAACCAGCCTTGATCTTAAAGGATCAAAAGGCGTCCTAATTTAATCACGGTGTGTGCGAATTGGCTGCTGAGATCAACAACCAGTTCCGGCCGTATCAAAAGCACCTAATGGGCAATTTGAGCCATTCGGTGCTTTTGTGTGTTATACACCCGGCTGATTATCGTTGACCCAAACCTTGAGGAGGAATATAAATGGAAGTCCATGAAGTTGAATTAGTCATGAGTGCGGTAGATCCGAAGCAGTATCCCACTACCGGGCAACCCGAAATTGCGCTGGTAGGGCGCTCGAACGTTGGTAAGTCATCACTAACTAACGTGTTGATCAATCGAAATAGTTATGCGCGGACGTCGAGTCAACCAGGGAAAACCCAAACGTTGAATTTTTACCACGTTGAGTCTCAGTTGTACTTTGTCGACGTACCTGGTTATGGCTATGCGAAGGTCTCAAAAGCAGAGCGTGAAAAATGGGGTCAAATGATCGAGACCTACCTCACAAGTCGCGAAACACTTCGTGGCGTCATTTCATTAGTGGATGGGCGGCATGCGCCAACCAAAGACGACCAGCAAATGTATACGTGGTTAAGCTACTATGACATTCCCGTACTGGTTGTTGCCACTAAAATGGATAAGATTCCGAAGGCTAAGTGGAACAAGCAACTAAGTTTAGTTAAGAAAACGCTCGATATGAAAAAGAGTGATGGGCTACTCGCCTTCTCTGCGCAAACCAAAGCAGGTAAGGAACAAGTTTGGGATTGGATCGAATCTCACGCATTTGGAGGTAAGTAGTGGTCATGGAATTTAACGAGTATCAAAAATCGGCGAAACGAACACTCTTTGGTAGCGAGCAGGTGTTGACAAACTGTGCCCTTGGCTTATCTAGCGAAACGGGGCAGGTCGTTGACCTTGTCAAAAGATATACCTTTCAAGGCGCTGATTTAGACCGTGAGACGCTGACCAAAGAAATGGGTGACGTTTTATGGTACCTCTCTCAAGTCGCCGAATGGGCCAATATTCCGTTTGATGAAGTCGCCCAGAAAAATATTGATCGACTAAATGAACGGTATGCAGCAACGAATCCAGAACAGAAATAATGCGGTAGCGCTTGTGACTAATGTGTTAGTTATGAGCGCTATTTTACTGTCTTACTGCCGATTGTGTCTGGGTGCGATTTGGGTGTTGGCTGTTTGTCGTCGCTTCGCTCGCCAAAGCCGCACGAGAACCGGCGCTCTCAGATTACAAAATTCGGCGCCACTTAAACTGTTATTTCCAGGGTTCCTGAAGTTGCAAAAACTTGTCAACCACGCGCTTTCTGGCCACCACGCCGAATGGTGCTGCGCGAGGCAGAAGGTTGCATGTAGGCACGACCCAGCCAACCTACCCAAACCCGGTAGCTTCGCTGGGTCGTGCCTACACTCCACCTTCTAACCGCCTCGCTCCGCACACTTACACTGGACACAAACGACAGTATAAAAACACCTCACTAGGCACATCCTAATGAGGTGTTTTTTTGTTGCAGTAGCCAAACGTTAATTATTCACCGAGTTTTTCAGATAGGTTAATGCACCGCTACCGGATAATTGCTTGTAGGCCTTGTAAGCGGCGACCCACTTGCCCTTCGCAACGGCTTGGCGCAGATCGGTATATTGACCGCTTTTAAAGATAATTTTCGTTGCTGCCTTAGCTTGTGATTGGCTTAGGCTAGTATCGGAATTGAGTAATTTACTCAACTGCTGCTGATTGTCAGCAGCCTTCATGATGGTGGTCATCTTAGTTTTCTTCAGTTTTTTAACGGCCGCATTAATTTTAGCATCGGTTGCCGGATCACCAGTTTTGCTGGCATCAATCCGTTTGACTAATTCGTTTTTAACAACGGTATCCGCTGGCGTATCGTTACCGGTTGCTGAGCGCATTGCATTGTTGAGCGGGGTGAAGAAAATGACGACCAGAATAATGATGGTGGCAATGCCAATTAAGACCCACGCAAGCACTTTTGGCCACCGTTTCGTTCCGAGTGATTCAGAGGTGTCTGATTCAGCCACTAAAGTCCCTCCTTTCAGTCCTGTTTCGTCCATTATAGCTTATTTAGACCACGGGAAACTGATGATAACTGAAACGTAACTAATTTATTATGGTTGAGAAATAAAGCAATGCGCTGCCTTGAAAGTTGGCTACTTTTTAAGGATTAAATTAGAAAGTGGTGGAATTCAATCAGATTTAAAATATGCAAAAATCCTGAATTTATGTATATTATTGTTAATATTTAGATTTTTTGTGTATAAATCACGAAAAAGTATTGCATTTGCTGAATATCGGTGGTAATCTCATATCATTAAGTTGAAATGAAGAAATGAGAGGGAATATAAATGTCAGAAAATCAAAAAGTAGTACTCGCATATTCAGGTGGATTAGATACGTCAGTTGCCATTCCTTGGTTGAAGGATAAGGGCTACGATGTCATTGCATGTTGTATTAACGTTGGTGAAGGTAAGGATTTGGATTTCGTTAAATCTAAGGCGTTACAAGTCGGGGCTGTTAAAGCTTACGTGATCGATGCTTTGGAAGAATTTGCTGAAGATTACGCCATGGTTGCTTTACAGGGTCACACGTTCTACGAAGGTGAATATCCATTGATTTCAGCCTTATCTCGGCCGTTGATCAGTAAAAAGCTCGTTGAAGTGGCGCAAGAAGAAAACGCCACGGCCGTTGCTCATGGTTGTACCGGTAAGGGTAACGACCAAGTGCGGTTTGAAGTTGCTATTCACGCCTTGAACCCAGCCTTGGAAGTGCTTAGCCCAGTTCGGGACTGGCACTGGTCACGGGAAGAGGAAATTGAATATGCTAAGGAACACAACATTCCAATTCCAATTGATTTAGACTCACCATACTCAATCGATGCTAACATCTGGGGCCGGGCCAACGAAGCCGGTGTCTTGGAAGATCCTTGGGTGAGTGCACCAGAAGATGCCTACGCATTGACCAACCCAATCGACAAGACTCCTGATACGCCAACCGATGTTGAAATCACCTTTGAACAAGGGGTGCCAACTAAGTTGAACGGCAAAGCTTACCAATTAGCTGATTTGATTCAAGAACTTAACAAGATTGCTGGCGAACATGGGATCGGCCGGATCGATCACATTGAAAACCGGTTGGTTGGGATCAAGTCACGTGAAGTTTACGAAGCCCCAGCCGCAACTGTTTTAATGAAAGCTCACAAACAATTGGAAGATTTAACTTTCGAACGGGACTTAGCTCACTTCAAGCCAGTTATCGAAAAGCAATTAAGCGAAATGATCTACAACGCCCTTTGGTTCTCACCATTAATGGACGCTTTACAAGCCTTCTTAAAGAAGACCCAAGAAGTTGTTAGTGGTGTGATCAAAGTTCAATTATTCAAGGGTAACGTCATTACGTTGGGTCGGAAGTCAGACAGCTCACTTTATGACAAGAACCTGGCAACTTACACGTCAGCCGATTCATTCGATCAAGAAGCAGCCAAGGGCTTCATCAAGCTTTGGGGCTTACCAACAACTGTTTACTCACAAGTTAAGATGAAGAACCAACAATCAGCTTTTGTTAGCGCAGTGACCCAAAACACCAAGAGTAAGGTGAAGGTTGCCGTGAAGGCAGAAGCAGACAAGCACACGGAGGCGAAGAAATAATGAGTACCAAAAAGCTCTGGGGTGGTCGGTTCCAACAACAGGCGGCCGCTTGGGTCGATGCTTTTGGTGCCTCCATTTCCTTTGATCAATTGATGGCTGAAGAAGACATCGAGGGATCATTAGCCCATGTTAAAATGCTTCAAAAAACTGGCATCGTGCCAGCCGATGACTGTGACCAAATCATTGCGGGGTTGGAAGGTATCCAAACCGACCTCGCTGCCGGTAAAATTGAGTTTGATGTCTCAAATGAAGACATTCATATGAACATCGAAAGTATTTTGACCGACCGAATTGGACCAGTTGCCGGAAAACTGCATACTGCCCGTTCTCGGAACGATCAGGTGGCCACTGATTTTCACTTGTACCTCAAGAAGCGGTTACCACAGGTGATTGATGAAATCACAACGATTCAAGAAACCTTAGTGAAACTCGCTGAGGACAACGTGGAAACCATCATGCCAGGTTACACGCATCTGCAACACGCCCAACCCATTTCATACGGGCACTATCTAATGGCTTATTACCAAATGTTTAAACGTGACAAGGAACGTTTTGCGTTTAATGAAGTGCATACCGATATCTCACCATTAGGGGCAGCTGCGTTGGCCGGGACGACGTTCCCAATTGATCGTCAAATGACGGCGAAGACACTTGGCTTTTCACAGGTTTATGCAAATTCGCTGGATGCTGTTTCTGACCGGGACTTTGCGTTGGAATTCTTGAGCAACAGTTCCATTTTGATGATGCACTTGTCACGGTTCTGTGAAGAACTCAGTATGTGGGTCAGTCATGAATTCCAATACTTGGAATTAAGCGATGCTTACACCACTGGGAGCTCAATCATGCCGCAAAAGAAGAACCCCGATATGGCCGAATTGATTCGGGGCAAGAGTGGTCGAGTTTATGGCCATTTAATGGGGCTGTTAGCCACCATGAAGTCCTTACCATTGGCATACAACAAGGACCTTCAAGAAGACAAGGAAGGCGTGTTTGATACGGTCAAAACGTTGCTGCCAGCTTTAAAGGTCTTCAACGGGATGTTATCAACGGTTACGGTTAAGGCTGATAACATGAAGCACGCCACTGAAAACGACTTCTCCAACGCCACTGAATTAGCCGACTATCTGGCAACGAAGGGCGTACCATTCCGAGAAGCGCACGGCATTGTCGGTCAACTAGTTTTGAAGGGCATTCAAACCCATCAAAACTTACAAGACATGTCATTAGCGGATCTCCAAGAAGCCGCACCGCAAATTGAAGCGGATGTTTACAATGAATTAAAATCCGAAGTCGCTGTTGAACGGCGTCACTCGGAAGGCGGCACTGGTTTTGATCAGGTTCGCAAACAAATTGAAACTGCTAAGGTAGAGTTGGCTGACGATTAGTTGACTTTGATTGGCAATCTAAAACACCCCGCTCGAATTTGAGTGGGGTGTTTTAGATTTGCTGTCGATTGTGTCCAGCGATAGTGTGCGGAGCGAGACGGGTTGAGAGCGTAGTGTAAGGGTACTTCGGTGAAAGCGCCCGGGTCTGGCGGTTTTATCGAAGTGCACTTACATGTAGCTCTCAGTCTCGCGCAGCACCATTCGGCGTGGTGGCCAGAAAGCGCGTGGTTGACAAGTTCCTACAACTTCAGGAACCCTGAAAATAACAGTTTAAGTGGCGCCGAATTTTGTAGCCTGAGAGCGCCGGTTTTCATGCGGCTTTGACGAGCGAAGCGACGACAAACAGCCGACACCTCAAGCGCACCCAACACTTGCGCTGGACACAAACAAAATAAAAAACCGAAGCACCATGCTCCGGTTCAATACGCTATTTGTGGTAGTGATGTTCTTCTTTGATCAATGATTTGGCTTTCTTAGTCTCATCCTTGTTGTCCGCACGCTTCAAAAATTTGTCGCGCTTGTCGTCCTTGGTGTCGAGTTCCGCAAACTTGCCAAACATTGCGTTAAGATCATCCTGTCGTTTTACCTTCAATGCCATTGGAAAATCAGCTCCTTACTTTGGTGCTTATCTTATCAGAAAACCGAATTGAAGTACAGGCAAAGGCCAAAATCAACCTTCGAGATGAGTGAACAACCAAGAAGTTAAATGAGAAGATGGCGAATTCATTGCGGATGTTAATCATTATTGATTGCATAAAAACGTTTTATACGGTGTATTTATGTATAAACGAAGCTTTTTCTTAAATTTTATTGCATAAATAGTGAAATTAGTGTATTGTAAGAATTATTAAAATTCAGAGAGGAAGTTTCCGCGAATGAAAAACCAGGGGAAAAGGGCATTGCAGGTTATTTTAACCATCTGCTTGTCGCTATTATTTTTTATCGGCGTCAGTTCAATCAACCATCAAACCGCCTATGCTGCGGATCAATCATTACAACATATTAAGGATAAGGGCACGTTAGTTGTTGCCATTTCACCAGATTATCCACCATACGAGTTTGAATCGAGTCACAAGGGGAAAGATAACATCGTTGGGATGGATATTCAGGTCATGAAGAAAATCGCCAAAGACCTGGGTGTGAAGTTAAAGCTCAAGAGCATGGCGTTCAATAACGTGTTAGTGGCCGTTGAAACCGGGAAGGCCGATTGTGCCATTGGTGGGATCAACCCAACCGCTAAACGGCGTCAAAGCGTTGACTTCTCCGATATCTATTACGTTGGTGGTCAGAGTTTCTTGATCAATAAGACGGATAAGGGCAAGTATACCGGTCAGAAATCCTTAGAGAACAAAAAAATTGGGGTTCAGACTGGGACGCTGCAATACCAACTCGCAAAGACTAAAATTGCGGGCGCTTCAGTTAAAGGGATGGATAAGTCAACCGACCTCGTGCTGGCATTGAAGACGCATAAAATCGATGCATTAGGGATCGAAACGCCATCAGCCGAAGCCTACGTGAAAAACGATCCAGATTTGGCAATGATTCCTTCTGGTTACAAGTTGAGTTTGAACCAAACTGGGACGGCCATTGCCTTTAAGAAGGGGTCAACGTCGTTAGTTACGGCCGTTAATAAGAGTGTTAAAGAAATTAAAGCTAAGAAGCTAACCAGCCAGTATTTAGCTGATGCTGGTAAATACATGAAGGTCAACACGACCAACACCTCAATGATTCACTATTGGAAGTACTTCGCTGAAGGGATCGAATACACGTTGATCATCTCAGCGGTTTCCGTTGTGATTGGGGTTGCGTTAGGGACGTTACTGGCCTTAATGCGGTTTGCCAAGAGTAAGTTCTTACATGCCATTGCCATTGCCTACATTGAATTCGTTCGTGGGACACCGTTGATGGTTCAAGTGATGTTTGTTTACTTCGGGATTGGGATCATTGTGAACTTGCCAGCGTTACTTTCCGGGATCATCGCGGTCTCCTTAAACAGTGGGGCCTACGTTGCCGAAATTATTCGTGGTGGGATCAACTCCGTTTCGAAGGGCCAAACTGAGGCAGCTTCCAGTCTTGGGTTAAAGCGGGGCGATATGTTGCGGTATGTCGTCTTGCCACAAGCGTTGAAGAACATTTGGCCAGCCTTAGGGAACGAATTCGTTTCCCTGATCAAGGAAAGTTCAATTGTGTCAATTATCGGGGTTACCGACTTGATTTACCAATTGAACATTGTGCGGGCAGATACGTACCGTGGCGTTATGCCGGTCTTCGTGGCGATGGTCATCTACTTCGTGTTGACCTTTATCCTGACCAGAATCCTAAACTTCTACGAGAGGAAGATGAAGCATGCCAAGTAACGTGTTAATTGATGTACAAAAATTAGAGAAAAAGTACGGCGATAACGAAGTGCTCAAGGAAATTGATGGCACCGTTGCAGCCGGTCAAGTGATTTGCGTGATTGGGCCTTCGGGTTCTGGGAAGAGTACCTTTTTACGGTGTTTAAACTTGTTGGAGCAACCAACTTCTGGTCAAGTGCTGTTTGAGGGCAAAGATACCCAAACGCTAAATGAAACTGAGTTAACGACGATGCGTGAACGGATGGGGATGGTGTTTCAAAACTTCAACTTATTCCCAAACATGACCGTGTTGGAAAACTTGAAACTGGCGCCAATTCGGGTGAAGCACATGTCAGATGCCGAAGCTGGTGAAAAAGCGTTGAACTTGTTGAAGCGGGTTGGTTTAGGTGAGAAGGCCGACGTTTACCCAGCTAGTTTATCTGGTGGGCAACAGCAACGGGTGGCCATTGCGCGTGCTTTGGCGATGGATCCGGAAGTCTTGTTATTCGACGAACCAACCAGTGCGTTGGATCCCGAAATGGTCGGTGAAGTACTGGCCGTTATGAAGGAACTGGCCGAAGAAGGCATGACGATGGTGGTCGTGACCCACGA